>DAIQNU010000035.1:7438-16125 GCA_036788235.1 Cyclobacteriaceae bacterium | reverse complement strand
GTAGTGAAGGGCTGATCCGGTTCGTTAGTGATTTCCGGAATCTTACGCATACGCCAGAGCCCAAGTTTGAGTTTACAGAAGTAGCCGGACTTTTTGATCATGTTAGGGTGTTGTTCAAGCATGAAATGGAAGTAAACCAAATTAAATTTACTATTGATGTACAGCCTGAGAACCTTACCATAGCTTTGGATCCGGAGCTTATTCAGCAAGTATTAATTAATTTACTCAAAAATGCGATTCAGGCTTTTGATGAAAAAACAGATAAGAGCATTGCCCTGAAAGCCTGGCAAGATGAAAAAGGTACTTCCTGGTTTGTGGTTCGAGACAACGGTGTGGGTATAGACGAAGAAGCACAAAGTAAAATATTTATCCCGTTTTTTACTACTAAGAAAAACGGTTCGGGCATTGGGCTGAGTTTATCGCGTCAAATTATGCGCAGACACAATGGCATGATATCAGTTCGATCCAAACCCAATGAAGGCACCGAGTTTGTAATGCGGTTTTAGTTATGGCTTATAGTTGACATGCACTCATTTATTCAATATGAAGTGCATATGAAGAATAGTAACAAATTTTTAATAAGCTATCCTTTAATAAATTTCAAAGATTCCCTAGTTTTATTCATTAAGCCAAATTTCTTAATGTTAGAACATATGTTAAAGGATATCCAAAAAAAGATTAGTGAAGTTTTGGTAGAAAAAGTGGGTATTCAGGAGTCAGAAATCACTCCAGATGCCAACATACTCCTGGACTTTGGTATTGATTCCATTGATTATGCTGAGTTGGTTATTGAATTTGAGCAAGTATTTGACATAACCATCTCATGCCATGAGGCCGATCAGATCAAAACCATTAGCGATGCCGTAAGGTATATAGACAGTAAACTGAGTGTAAGTCTTTGATTATTACACTATCAAATACTTACCTTTAATTTTTTATAATGCCATCTCAAAAAAAACGTTTTGTTTTTCTGGTACAAGGAGAAGGTCGGGGACATATGACCCAGGCCATTGTTTTATACCATTTGCTCACGCGCAATGGCCACGAAGTTTCTTGTGCTTTTATCGGTACCAGCAAACGCCGTAAAGTTCCCGATTATTTCTTAGAACAGATCAAATGTCCCATTTACCCTCTCAAAAGTCCAAATTTTGTCACGGACAAAGACAATCGGAGAATCAGGCTTTTTAGCACCATACTCTACAATGCTTTTTTTATTGGGCGCTACACCAGCTCCATGTGGAAAATGCACGTACAAATGAAAAAGTACAAACCAGATTATTTTATAAATTTTTATGACTTTCTGGGAGGTTTTTTTGCTCGATTCTTCAGAATGTCAGCCAAGCATGTGGTTATAGGTCATCAGTTTTTGGCCGGTCATCCATCATTTCCATTTGCAGAAGGAATGCCAATCAATAAATTTCTATTCAAGGTCAACAACTATCTGACTTCGCTAAATGCACATCGTAAAATTGCTCTTTCTTTCATGCCCTATTTTCCACCAAGAGTGGGAAATATATATGTAGTACCGCCACTGGTGCGACAAGAAATCAAGGATATGAATGCCGAGCAGGGAAATTTTTTATTGGGCTATGTGGTAAATGCCGGCTATGGCGAGGAGTTTATAAAATGGCATGCCAACAACTTGCACATCGAAATGCATTGTTTTTGGGACAACAGCGATTTTCCCGATGAGTACCAACCTCATGAGAACCTTACCATGCATCAGGTAAGTGCTTCAAAATTTCTGGACTATATGAGAAAATGTATGGGATATGTATCTACGGCTGGTTTTGAGTCGATTTGCGAGGCCATGTACCTTGAAAAGCCAGTATTGATGATACCGGTTGAAGGTCAGTATGAGCAGGTTTGCAATGCCATAGATGCAGCCAATGCCGGCGCAGGTATTTATGATTCCGAGTTTAAAATTGATAGGCTAATATCTTATATACCTCATCACAAACAAAGCAGCCAGTCTTTCAAAACCTGGGAGGAAAAGTCAGAAAAGAAAATTCTGGCAGTTTTTGATATCAAGAATGAATAGAATCAACCAAAGGTTATAATCAATGCTTCTGAAACTTTTTCGTTGTTATTAGTAAGTCTTCTCATTCATAAGAAATGACCACAGTACAAGTCGTTTAAAACTTGCTCTGCTGTCCGCATTCAATGTTGATTTTTATCGATTGAGCTCTCTCACTACTGGCTACTAGTAACATTAGATAAAGGGCACTTACAGACTGTATTTACTAATGGCTTTCATGTACTGAGCACGCTCAAAACTGCTTGGATCAGTGGTTTTAGACTGACTCATACAGCCTTGTAACTCAGTAATCGAAGCATACTCGCGTTCACGCATCCATTCTACCATATGCTCCTCGATGTTTCTGATATGCTTGATCCCATGTTTCAATAAGCTGGAACATAGCATGGCTGCTTTTGCGCCAACCATCAGCATTTTTACTACATCAGTACCCGTATGAATACCGCTAGTTGCGGCCAGATCGGCTTTTACCTTGTCATGTAAAATGGCTATCCAGCGCATGGGCAAGCGCATGGCATTTGACTGACTCAAGATGATATTGGGCGTAACTTCGTAATTTTCAAGGTCTAAATCAGGCTGATAAAATCTATTGAATAGTACCAATGCATCGGCTCCAGCATCATCGAAGCGTTTGGCCATATTTGACATGTTGGAGAAAAATGGGCTTATCTTGAGCGCCACAGGTATTTTCACTGCAGATTTAACTGCCTTTAAAATATCCACATAGGTTTCTTCTACTTGCTGTCCGGTAATGTTCGGATCGGTAGGTATGTAATAGATGTTTAATTCAATTGCATCAGCTCCTGCTTTTTCAAATTCTTTGGCATATTGTGTCCATCCGCCTAAAGTACTACCATTGAGGTTGGCGATTATTGGCACATCTACTGCTTCTTTGGCTTTTCGAATATGTTCGAGGTACAATTCAGGGCCTACTTTATAATCTTCGATATCAGGAAAATATGAGAGAGATTCTGCAAATGACTCAGTACCCGCTGTTGTATGAAAGTGATACTCTTCTTGTTCAAGTCTTATTTGTTCTTCAAAGAGAGAATGCAGTACAACTGCGCCAATGCCCGCATCTTCCATTCTTTTGATATTATCAATATCTTCTGATAGGGGTGAAGCGGAAGCCACCAATGGAGAGCGTAATGACAATCCAAGATATTTTGAGGTCAGATCCATGAGATTTTAATTATAGGTTATTACTTCCAATCAATGTTTTTACAAATAACAGGGATTAAGCTAATGTGCTTTATCCCTGAAGGTTACAGACTATTCTTCAGCAGCTACTGGTTCACCACCTCTCGCAGCTAAATATTGAAAATGTTTAAATCGTTCTTCCGCATCTGTCTGGGCTCTGTCCATGTATTTTTTAGCCAATTCGGGTTTGCTTTTTATAAGCATTTTAAACCGGTTTTCCATGGACATGTATTCTTCAATGCGCATTTTTCTAGGGCGTGAATCAAGTGTCAATGGATTTTTGCCTTCAATAACATTGTCAGGATTGTATCTATAAAGTATCCAAGCGCCACTATCAACTACCGCTTTTTGGTGTTTCAAAGGCTCTGACATATCGATGCCATGTGCAATACAATGTGAGTAAGCAATGATAATGGATGGCCCATCAAAGGCTTCAGCTTCTATGAATGCTTTTAGCGTTTGCTCATCTTTTGCGCCAAAGGCGACGGTTGCCACATACACAGACTCATAGGCCATAGCAATCATTCCCAAGTCTTTCTTTTTAATGGCTTTGCCACTGGCAGAGAACTTGGCTATGGCACCCAAAGGTGTAGATTTTGAAGTTTGGCCACCCGTGTTTGAGTACACTTCGGTATCGAGTACCAGAATGTTCACATTCTTGCCAGAGGCCAGTACATGGTCTAATCCTCCATAGCCAATGTCATATGCCCAGCCATCTCCACCTACAATCCAAACACTTTTCTTCACCAGATAGTCAGCTACTGCAAGCAGTTGTTTTGCTCTTTCGGAAGTTGTGTTTTCAAGCAGGCTTTTAAGCTCTTCTACTCGTTCGCGTTGTATGTGAATTTCAGCCTCATCTTCCTGTTTTGATGCCAGAATTTCTTCAACCAATGTTACTCCAATGGTCGACGACAACTCTTTGACAAGTCCTCGGGCGATTTCTGCCTGCTTATCAATGGCCATTCTATAACCCAGTCCGAACTCTGCATTATCTTCAAAGAGCGAGTTTGCCCAAGCAGGTCCACGACCGTCTTTGTTGGTTGTGTAAGGAGTAGTTGGCAAGTTGCCTCCATAGATAGATGAGCATCCTGTGGCATTAGCAATGATAGCCCGATCGCCAAACAGCTGCGTCATCATTTTTATATAGGGTGTCTCACCGCAGCCGGAACAAGCACCAGAAAACTCAAACAATGGCTGCTGAACTTGTTGTGTGCGCAACGAGCTGAGCGATAGGGTTGTTCTGTCCAGTTCTGGAAGGTTGAGGAAATAGTCCCAGTTTTTTGCTTCCTGATTTCTTAAAGGCAATTGAGGCATCATTTGAAGTGCCTTTTTGCTTTTGTCAGTTTTGCTTTTGGCAGGGCACACCTCTACACAAACCTGACAACCCGTACAATCTTCCGGTGCTATCTGTATGGTGTAAGCCAAATTCGCTTCCTTCCATTCTTTGTTTCTAGGCTCGGCATATTTAAAAGTATCAGGGGCAGTGGCAGTATGCGACTTGTCATAAGCTTTTATTCTTATGGTGGCATGCGGACAAACCATGGCACACTTGCCACACTGTATACAAGTATCTTCGTCCCACACGGGTATTTGAAGTGCTATATTTCTTTTTTCATACTGGGCGGTACCTATAGGGAACGTTCCGTCGGCAGGAAAAGCACTTACAGGCAAATCGTCGCCTCGGCCAGCAATGATTTCTCCCAATACTTTCTCTACAAAATCAGGGCAGCCAGCAGGTACAGGCCTTTTAAGTTGATATTTACTACTAACTGTAGCGGGAACGGTTACCTCATATAAATTCTCCAGCGTGTTGTCTACCGCATTGAGGTTCATTTGTACAATCACCTCACCTTTTTTACCATAGGTTTTCTTAATGGTGTCCTTGATAGCCTCTATGGCTTTATCGCGAGGTAGCACACCAGAAATGGCAAAAAAGCATGTTTGCATCACCGTATTTATTCTTCTTCCCATGCCACTGTTTTCTGCCACGGTTTGGGCATCAATAATGTATACTTTTGCTTTTCTGTTTATCAGAATTTTTTGCGTTTCTTCCGGCAGTTTTTCCCATATTTCTTCTTTGGAATAAGGGGCGTTTATCAAGAAAATACCGCCTTCAATTAAATCTTTGGCCATGTTTACATTTTCCAGGAAAACGGCCTGGTGGCAGGCTATAAGGTTAGCTTTTCTGATAAGATATGGCGAGTTGATAGGCTCTGGGCCAAATCTCAAATGCGAAACAGTGATAGAGCCAGATTTTTTGGAGTCGTATACAAAATATCCTTGGGCATAATTGTCTGTGTTTTCACCAATTATTTTGATGGAGTTTTTGTTGGCTCCTACCGTTCCATCTGAACCCAAGCCATAAAACATGGCTCGTACCACATTACCGGGTTCGATATCGAAATCAGGATCAAAGTCAAGACTGTTAAATGTCATATCATCTTTGATGCCCACCGTAAAGTGTTTTTTGGGCTTTGCTTCGGAAAGGTTGTCAAAAACCGCTTTGACCATCGTTGGAGTAAATTCTTTTGAAGATAGTCCATACCTTCCTGCAGTGATTTTAGGCATGCTTTTAAGCTCACCATAGCCTTCTTCCAGTCCTTCGTGCAAAGCTTGCACTACATCTTGATATAACGGGTCGCCAGCAGCACCTGGTTCTTTGGTGCGATCCAGCACAGCTATTGATTTTACAGAAGCAGGAAGAGCTTCCATAAAACTTTTTATGTCAAATGGCCTGTAGAGACGAATTTTAAGAAGACCTAATTTTTCACCTTGGGCATTGAGATACTTAATGGTTTCTTGTATAGTTTCGGTAGATGATGCCATGGCAACCACTACTTTGGTAGCTTGTGGATCTCCATGATATTCATAAATATGATATTGTCTTCCCGTCAGTTTGGCGAATTTATCCATTTGCCGTTGTACAATGGCCGGGCACATATCATAAAATGAATTGCAAGCCTCACGGTTTTGGAAAAACACATCCGGATTTTGAGCCGAACCTCTTATCACAGGCCTATCAGGTGTAAGTGATCTACGGCGATGGGCTCTAACCAATTCATCGCTGATCATTTCATGCATTATTTCATCGCTGATCACTTCTATTTTAGCCACTTCGTGCGAAGTGCGGAAGCCATCAAAAAAGTGTAAAAAGGGTATCCTAGATTCCAGAGATGCCGCCTGGGCTATAAGCACCCCGTCCATCACTTCTTGTACCGATGACGATGCCAGGAAGGCAAAACCCGTGCCCCTTGCGGCCATTATATCAGAATGGTCGCCAAATATTGACAGCGCATGTGAAGCCAAGGACCTGGCCGTAATATTAAAAACCGTCGAAGTGAGTTCCCCGGCAATTTTATACATGTTGGGGATTTTGAGTAATAACCCTTGGGAAGCTGTAAAAGTGGTCGTTAATGCACCTGCCTGTAATGAACCATGCACCGCACCTGCTGCTCCACCTTCACTTTGCATTTCTACAACTGAGGGTACGTTGCCCCATATATTCTTAATGCCTTTAGCAGCCCATTCATCTGCCCACTCGCCCATGTTAGATGAGGGCGTGATTGGATAGATAGCGCAAACCTCGTTTACCCGATAAGCGACATAAGCCGCCGCTTCATTCCCATCTACAGTGATAAACTTCTTATTTTTTTCCATATTTTTATGACTAAAAAATTCTGGTAAATTCTTTTATTAACGGAAGTATATATGCTGTGATTCCGCTATTCAAATGTAGCTAGTGGTCTTTATTTAAAAGATGACCTACGTCATGTTTGGTGCAACCCTCTTATTTGTATTCAGTTTAAATAGTAATGACTTGAAAGGCCAGCATGCATTGATTTCTATTTTTGTCATTATTTTCTTGTGATCGAAAACGTTTGTTTTTATACAAGTGAAATCCCACCTTAGAACTTGCAGGTATTGAAACACCGGCATTACTGCTGAAGGTATTTATTAAAAAATTGTATAAATTAGGCCAAAGTAGAAGAATTAAACTTTTTCAAAAGCGGTTCATTTTATCTTAATTTGTTTGGTGCTTGATTATAATGATTATTTTTGACAGGTTTTTTAATGGCGAAGGATATACAAACCCCACATGCAAGAACAAGACGAGTTTAATTTATTACCAGGACCTGTTACTATAAAGGACATAGCCAAACAGTTAAATATTTCACCATCAACAGTATCGAGGGCTTTACGAGACTTGCCAGATGTAAAACAAGAAACGAGGGATGCAGTGAAAATGCTGGCAAGCCAACTTGAATACCAGCCCAATACTATTGCCCAAGGATTGGTAAAACGGCGCTCATTCAATATAGGAGTGGTTATTCCTGATTTTAGAATACACTTTTTTGCGTCGGCACTTTCTGGCATATTTAAAGCAGCCAATGCAGCTGGTTATAATGTCATGGTCTCTCAAACCAACGAATCGTATGAAGCGGAAATAAAATCGGTTCAGGCCTTAGTTGCCAACCGGGTCGACGGACTAATATTTGCTTTATCCATAGAAACTCAAAAGTTTGATCATATCAACCAGGTGATCAGGCAAAACACACCTGTCATTATTTTCAATAGGATGAGTGATGAAATTACAGCCAGCAAAGTATTGATTGATGACTATGAGGGAGGACTCAAAGCCACCTATCATTTATTGGAATGTGGTTGTAAAAGAATTGCTCATTTAAGTGGGCCGGCAAATCTTGAGATCAGTCGTCAGAGGTTGAAGGGTTTTAAAGATGCTATGACCGATAAAGGAGCCGAAGTGCATGCTTCACTTATTGAAAATACAGACTTCACAATCGACAGTGGATATGCTGCTATGAAAAAAATCATTGATAGTGGAGTTGTGTTCGATGGTGTGTTTGCTGTGAATGATCCTGTGGCTTATGGAGCAATTGCAGCGATGAAAGAAGCAAATATTAAAATACCAGATCAGGTATCGATCGTTGGCTTTACTAATGAACCTTTTGCCAGATTGATCGAGCCAAAGCTTACTACTGTAGCGCAACCTATGTTGCAAATTGGCGAAGAAGCTACCAAGCTCTTGATTAGTTATATAGAAAATGGTAGACCTGCGCAACCAGAGACGCATGTTTTTGGTACAGAACTTATAATCAGAGACTCTACGAAATATAAAAAATAGAAATTTATTTAAATTCATGGAAATCACGGCGGATAACAAATTGAAGAAGTTGGTAATTGTGGGCGACAGGGTATTGATTAAACCATCAGGGCCGGATGAAAAAACAAAAGGAGGATTGTACCTGCCACCAGGGGTGCATGAGAAGGAAAAAGTGCGCTCAGGCTATATTATGAAAACCGGACCCGGTTATCCGATGCCACTGGCTGTAGAAGATAGTGAGCCATGGAAAGATAAAGATGAGCAGGTGAAGTATATTCCGCTTCAGGTAAAAGAAGGAGACAAAGCCTTATTTCTCCAAAGTTCAGC
>DAIQNU010000035.1:0-7428 GCA_036788235.1 Cyclobacteriaceae bacterium | reverse complement strand
AGCTTTCGAAATCATGTATCAAGATCAAAAATATTTCGTGGTTTCGCAGTCTGCCATACTTATGGTCGAAAGAGAAGAAGATTTACTTTCTTAAAATAAAAAATTAACGGTTTTTGTCTAAGAAGGTGGCCTGATAATGTCCTCAATACGAAAGGGCTCTGTTTCAATGATATTACTTCTATTCAGAGCTCTGTCTTGAATCGATACCCTTAATTTCATTAAATCGTTTCTAAATAATAATCTAAAACCACCTCTGATGCCGTATCGAAGTACACCTTCAACTGGTCTGCGGCCTGGAGAATCAGTAAGCAAAGGGAAACGATCATGGAAACTTTTAGTGCAGCGCTCTAAAGCCCAATTGTAGACTACAAATTCACCATCACGTTCAAACAAAAAATCAACAAAAAAATTATTATGGTTGGGGTTTCTGATTACATAGAGTGTATCTATGAGTGGAATATTGTCTGGACGATCCCTTCTTAGTATTTCATAATCCTGACAATTAAATGCCGGTAAAGTATCGTTGTCACCATATTTGAGTGTGTCTCGGGTTATTGGATCTACATATATAGAAAATTCATGATAAGGAGGAAAATTTTCAAAATTTTGTAAACCTAAGTCCCCATCGCCATCTTGGAAATTGATATAAAAAATAAGGGAATCTAATGAAGAACCTTGTATTTCTCTAAATTCGAATCTTTGGAAGCTGATGGCAGGAGTTACCGGAAAATCTGGTGCAGGTTCACAAGATGAGAGCCAGAAACTGGTTGATGCAATCAATGTAATTATAATTATTCCAATATGCTTTTTCCACATATTCTATTAGTTTTATTTTGTAACTAAAATAATATCTTAATAACGCACAAGGTTTTTGGAAAGTTTACGCAAAGCACTATTTCACATTAGTACCTCCAATTTTGAAAATTGGGCTATTGAGTTGTTCCATCACCAAATGGCTAATAATGTTATATACCAAAAGTACGTCAATTCTTTTTCATTAGACACTCTAAATGTAAAAAGGTTGGAACAAATTCCATTTTTACCCATTCGCTTTTTCAAAACCCATGAAGTTAAATCCGGTGATTGGCAATCTGACATTGTTTTTGAAAGTAGTGGCACCACAGGTAAAGTCAATAGCCGTAACTTTGTTCGCGATCTTAGGTTTTACAAAGAGGTTTCTACTCACTATTTCGAAAGATGCTATGGTAAACTTAGCAACACCGTAATTCTTGCTTTACTACCTTCATACCTTGAGCGGCAAAACGCCTCATTGGTTTGTATGATTGATTATTTTATACAACAAACCTCAAGTAAATTTTCTGGCTTTTATTTGTACAATGTTGATGACTTAATGCAAAAAATTAATGATTTACGAAGTAGTTCATGTAATATTTTGCTGTTCGGCGTGACATTTGCCTTACTTGATTTCGCGGAAAAATTCAAAAATGCTGATTTAGGACATGTCACAATTATTGAAACCGGGGGAATGAAAGGGCGTAGAAAAGAAATGATACGAGAAGAAGTGCATACCATCCTTCAAGAGAATTTGTCACCAAAGCAGATACAATCAGAATATGGAATGACCGAACTCATGTCTCAGGCTTATGCTGAAGATGGTATACATTTTAGTCCTCCGCCATGGTTTAGAGTGCTTATTAGAGATTTAAATGATCCTTTTTCACCACCAATATCAGGACGAAGCGGTGGTATCAATATTATAGATTTGGCTAATTTAGACACATGTGCATTTATAGAAACTGAAGATATTGGCACTAAATTTACGGACAATACGTTCAAAGTTTTAGGAAGATCAGACAACTCCGAAGTACGTGGTTGCAATTTAATGGTATATTAGTCACACATGTAAGTCTTGATTACCAACATGTTTGTATATTTGCATGATACATCCTTTTATTGCATTTGTTAAATAAAAAAATAAACAGTCATGAAAATTAAAGTTGTGTTAATTGCCCTTTTCGTATTTGCGATTGCTGCCTGTACTCAGCGTACATGCCCAACCTACACTCAGGATACATCTGAAGAGGTAAAAACTGAGGTTAAAAAGTCCTAATTCCTCAAACGATCATTTGAAATAGATTTACTAAATCTTCATCACTGCCTGGCAAGTAATTATATTTGCCAAAATTTTTCTGTATAAAACATTCACAAGCTTTCGGTGATAGATGAATAGTGAATCATCATCTTTCTGTAATGCTACCTACTTACAGTATTACTAAAAAATTAGCATCAATCACAATTATTATCAATGCACAAAGCAGGTCGAGATATAATGATATATCGATCCTGCTACGCCCCAGTATTGCAAACTTTTTAAAATTCCTATTTGGCTAATTGAAGCCTGATCTGTATTCTCTGCCTAAAACCATGTTTCATTGGCAAAAAAAATCTTAAACACAATTCGTTTTTTAATGGTTTTTAAATAATTATTTGACTATTTGCCAATTGAATTTTATTTCGAAGATTATAACTTATTGTATCCTGAATACACTTTTCTTTTCTATAATCACTATCTATGAAAGTATTTGTAAACGATGTGGCTATTGTAGTTTTTGAAGGCGCCAAAGTAAAGGATGCAGTTTTGAAAACTGATAGAAATAGTTATCAAAGCTTTCTGTCTGGAGTTTTGATAGTGCGCGATTCCGAAGGCAATGAATTGATGCCAAACGGCCAACTCAGTGATGAAGTTCATATTTACTTTGATAAAAACACCTTGAAACTATGAAATTATTCCGAGTAGGCATTTCAAACACAGTTATTGCCTTCGTCTTATTTTGGTCATGCATCGGAAGTCAAAATAATGAAACTAAAATAATTATATATCATACCAATGATTCTCATGCTCAAATCAATAACTTTCCAGCATTGGCAGCATTGGTGGCCAATGATAAAATAGATAATCCACATGTATTTTTAGTAAGCTCTGGTGATATCTTTTCTGGCAATCCGTTAGTAGATTATTATGATCCCCCAGGCTATCCAAAAATTGACCTCATGAATAAGTTGGGCTATCTAGTCCATACCATGGGAAATCATGAGTTTGACTATGGTAAAGAGAATTTGAAGGCACGCATGGAGCAGGCGGACTTTCCTTTCATTATTGCCAATATGGAAGTAAATGACCCGGAATTTCCACAACCAAAGCCTTATCTTGAAATAAAAGCCGGTAAAATAAAAATCGCATTTTTAGGTTTGCTTGAAGTAAACAGAAGCGGAATTCCTTCTACACATCCAAAAGGTGTGAAAGGTTTTACATTTCACCAGCCCATTGCAACTGCAGGTGAATACGCATTTTTAGCCAAAGACAATGATGCTGTCGTTGCCTTGTCGCACCATGGATTTAAAGATGACAAAGCAATGGCCGAGCTATACCCCTGGATGGACGTAATCATCGGAGGTCACGATCATACTTTGGTTAAAAATGCTCAAAAATTCAATGATGTACTCATTACGCAAGCAGGTGATGACCTTCAGTATGCAGGCAAAGTTACGCTTGTTTTTGACAGAGGTAATCTGGTGGAGCGAAGGGCTGAAATGATAAGCTTGTCAGATATTAAAGCAGTTGATTCGGACGTTGCAAATTTAGTTTCAGTCTATAACGACAATCCTGTACTCAATACTCCTATTGCAAATGTCATATCACCAATGGCAGGCAAAGATGCATTGGGCTGTTTCTTTACTGATGCATTACGCTGGAAATCAGAGTCAGACTTTGCCTTTCAAAATAATGGAGGTATCAGGATTAATAAATTGGAGGGCGCCGTTAGCATGATGGATCTTTATTCTTTGGATCCGTTTGGCAATCAGGTAGTAACTATAAATATGAGCTATGTTGAAATGCAAGGGCTAATTCGTAATAGTATGCGGAGAAATAAAACACCAGAACTTCAAATATCAGGTGGTAGTTTTGAGGTAAAGCTAAATGATAAAGGCAATGTCAGTAAAGTCATAATTTTTGATATTAATGGCAAGGAATTATTAAGTGATAAAACCTATAAGGTAGCGACCAATAGCTACATCGCGAGCGCATTCAATTTCAAGCGAAAAGATGCCGGAAAAAGTTGGCAAATCACTACTGTAGATTGCTTGATTGAATATGCTAAGTATATAAATGAATTAGATTATGCCAATTGCAAAAGGAGCAAAGTTACCCGCTAGTTTTAACAAATAATATATATTTTGATAACTAAATTGTAAAAATTGATATAGAATTTTTAAAAATCATTTTTATTTTATTAAATAGTGCTGAGGTTTTTTTAGATCTCTAATTTTTTAAGTGAATTGTTTTTTTTCGAGCACTGTGCAGATAATTAGATAGGGTAAAATTTTTATGAAATGCTCAAAAGGCTATTAGGATACATTGAGACCATTGGACTAGAAAAAAATTCTGACCCCAATGAAGAACGCAATATCATAATGGTTAACCGCCTGTCATTGTATTCATCTTTCTTCGTTTTTGTTATATTAATAGCATTGTTTGCTGGATTGCCCGGAAGAGGATGGACGCCGACCCGAATTCTGTTGTTGGTTGCTGGCTTTTTGTTTAGTGCAAATTTATTACTGAATAAAGCTGGTTTGTTTTTACTTGCCAAAATAATGGTTAGTACTGTTCCGGTATTGTTTTCATTATTTATTTCCATATTCGATAAGATTTACAATGTGGAATTCATGACTATAAAAGACTTTTTTTTCTATCGATTTTTGGCGCTTACCGTTACTATTTTTCCATTGTTTATATTTAGTACGCGACAAATATTTCTGATGATTTTATTGTCATTACCCGGTATAATTGTCGTTGTTTTTGGAGATTACATTCATAAGTTAATGGGCGTTGGGCTTTCTGATTTTGGTTTTATAGATGACGCTTCCATTATCTTTGATGTGATGGTAGGGTTGGCCTATATAGCACTCTTTGGATTTGTATTAAGTCTGCGACTGATTAACGACAGATATCACAATAAAATTTCAGAGCAGTACCAGGTTTTAAAATTGAGAAATGAAGAAGTATTAGCTCAATCGGAAGAGTTGAAATCGGGTCACGATAGCCTGGTAGAAGCTAACCGCACTATAGAAAATCAGAATAGAATATTGGAGAAGATGATCGATGAGAAAAGTCAAAAACTGGTGATGGCCAATGAACAACTGGTATTGCACAATAACGAACTCAACCAATTTTCATTCGCCATTTCTCATAATCTAAAGTCGCCAGTTACCAGCTTAAAAGGGCTTTTATATCTCTTCAATGAAAGCGAACTATCAGCTAATAACAAAGAAATTTATGGCTACCTTAAGCGCACTGTGAATACCATGGATTCACTTTATTCTGATCTTGGCAAAATTCTGGATTTACGCCAAGACCTCTATCAGTTCAATTCATTGGTAATGATCGAAGATGAAATTTCGATAATAAAGGAACTCTTAAAAAAAGATCTTAACAATGCAGGGGCAGAACTGAAGCTGACTTCTAAATCGAACGAAGGTATATTCACTAATAAACATAAGTTAAGAGGCATTTTTCATAATCTAGTTTCAAACGCCATAAAATTCAAATCACCAAAACGCCCGCTTCAAATTGAAGTTTCTTTTGAAGAATCAGAAGAATTTTACAAATTTAGTGTAAAGGACAATGGGTTGGGAATGGACAATAAAAAGCATGGTGATAGAGTGTTTCACATGTTTCAGCGCTTTCATCCAGATATTGATGGCAAAGGGCTTGGCCTGTATATGGTAAAACAACAAGTCGAGTCTATGGGGGGCAGCATTGAATTGCGCAGTGAACCCGATGTTGGCTCCACTTTCTGTTTTTGTATTAGAAAACTGCAATAGCAATCATCATGTACTAATAGCGTTTGTTTCTAAAGGCGGTAGGAGCGGTGCTTTTTTCTCCTGATATTCCTGCATATTTTTTAAAATAGCATCCAGCATTTTTATAGCATTTACGATGTAGGGTCCTTTATTGAGCATTACACAATCTGCTCTTTGTGCCATTACTGCATCGGTAATTTCAGCTCTGGAAGGAATGCCTTTTTTGGCTAGGTTTTCCAATACTTGTGTGGCCCAAACCGTAGGAACATGGGCTGCGGCACACATCCAAAGTATTTCCTCCTGAATTCGGCCAATATGTCGCCACCCACATTCTATAGCAAGGTCTCCACGTGCTATCATCACACCAATTGACTTTACCTGCATGGCCGTCAATAGTATTTCTGGGAGATTTTTAAAAGCACTTTGGGTCTCTATTTTTAAAATAACACCCAGTTTATTATCAGCGTGGAGTGTTCTGAGTGCACTTAAGAGGTCTTCAATGTCCTGTTTTACATTCACAAAAGACATGTTGACCACATCGGCATATTTGGCTACAAATGCCAAGTCTTCCCGGTCTTTTGATGTCAACCCTGTAATTCCCAAACCTCCGGGGAAATTTATTCCCTTATCAGCACGTAATTTTGTTCCCTTTGCCTTAGCCTGGATGATCCTCACTTTAAATGATTGGGCATCGGTTTCATCTACAATAGCTTCGATTTTACCATCATCAAAAAACACAATATCCCCTGGAGCAATATTGATAAATACGTCATCAGAAGTACAAGGTATGTGGGCGATTTGTATAATTTTACCTGACGCATCCAAAACAGCGGGTGCACCCAATTTCTCAGCTTTGTGAACGAGCAATTCATCGCCGGGCTTCAATAAAATCGATTGTTCTACCGGCGGAATATCGCCAACCTTAGTTGACTGGCCACCATTTAGATCTGCTATAGTGAGTTCAATGCCGGTTTCAATAAATGCCGATTCATGGCATATGGCCAAAGCATGCTTATCAAATACTTCCATAACCGAAGCTGACCGATCTTTGCCTCGTGTATCAGCAAAATTGATTATGCTTCCTTTTTTTAGTAGTTGCAGCCACTTTTTTTCTACAGGAATACAGTGCTGAATTTGGTTAGGAGGTTCGCTGCCTGTAGTATAAAAGGCAAAGCTTGTGGGTTTTATTATGATACCCCGATCATCGCGTTCGGGTCTAAGATGAACAACTTTAGGGCCGGGCTCTAAGCCACCGGTACGAATTTTTGGGCCGCCCAAATCCATGGTAATCTTGCACTTACGACCAATTTTATCCATAGACTTTCTTGCATGGCTTATCATGGCCAACCAATCATCTGGCTCATCGTGGGCACAATTTATTCGCACGGTATTCATCCCGGCCAGCATAGCTTGATACACCAGGTCAAAATCTGAGGCTGACTCAGAAGGCTGGGTCACCATGATGCGAACACTTCTATTTTTGGACTTGTAACCAAACAACTCCTTATTTCTTTTTCGAATTATCTTTTGGCCTTTCTTTATGCTAATGTGCGGCACCAATTTGGTCTTTACAGGCCTATTGTTCAATGCCAGCAAGGTGTGTCT
>DAIQNU010000034.1:0-16642 GCA_036788235.1 Cyclobacteriaceae bacterium | reverse complement strand
GCGCTTGGGATCAACAGGCACTTTTACTTCCTGATATCTGATATGACCTTGTGGATTTCGATTGATCCGGCCATTTTCTAATTGCTCACCAATTCGCACGACTACCGTATCTTTTACTTTGGTTTTATACTGAAATTCCAAGCTGGCAAATGCAGCCTTACCAAAATCGATGAAATAGGCATTTTCAGCAGTTTTGGAAATACTTACTGGTTTTATGCGTTCTAATTGAAATATATTCGGGGTGGTGATGTGTGAACTTTGCCTGTCTGCTATTTGAAAAGCCTGTGGTTGAGCATACGCACTCAATCGTTTGTTTTGATCCCAAATTCTGACTTTCCAAAAATACTTTATGCCGGGTTTGAGTGGCTTTCCTGCGTAGGTTATGTTGTTGTTAAGCGTGCTTCCTACCTTACCACTGTTCCAGGCATCGCCAATATTGTTGTCGATGTTTTCTTTTGATGAAGCCACAAGAATCTGATAGGCCGATTGAAAAACAGCTTCTTTAGGTACTTGCCATCCAAACTCAGGATTACGATCTATAATTTTTACTGTTGAGGGCTCTCTAATAAACTCAATGGTGAGCGCTTCTGGTGCAGCAGTGGAGGCATCACCCATTTCTCGGGTTAAAGCATCACATTTTTGCCGCATTTTCGCTAATACGCTCCGGTGCTTTTTACTGACAGCAAGGTTAACACGTTCATTCGGATCGTTTTTAATATTGTATAATTCTTCCTGCGATTTATCATTGATATAGCGAAAATATTTCCATTCCTGGGTGCGTACACCTTCACTGGGTGGTATATTTTCAAATTCCCATAGGTGTTCTATGAGTATAGTATCTCTATGCAATGTGGAGGTAGTTCCCTTTGCTAAAGGCATCAAACTTCTGCCTTGCCAACCTTCTGGGATGTCAATGCCTGCATAGTCGAGCATGGTAGAAGGAATGTCAATGTTTAGAGCCATAGCATCAACTTCCTGATGCAATTCTACTCGTGGGTCATATATTATTAGGGGTACTTTTATTGAGTTTTCGTACATCAACCATTTTCCGGCTAATTGTCTTTCACCCAGAAAATAGCCATTATCACCCATAAGGATAATGATGGTATTTTGATCCAATCCTTTTTTCTTAAGATGCTGCCGTATTTTGGCTATTTCCAGGTCAATGCCGGAAATCATGCGATAGTAGCCTTTTACACTATGTTGGTACTTTTCAGGGGTATCAAACCTCCACGTCCACCTCAGGCGGTTGAAGCCAGCCTTAACAGATTCTGGTAAGCTATTGAAATATTTATCATCTGAATAAGGAGCTTTGGGTATTTCAATATCTTGCAGCAGATGGTCTGTTTCACTTTGCCAAAAAAACTGATCTTCAGCGGGATCATGTGCATGGGGGGCGCTGAAACTGAGAGATAGGCAAAAGGGTTGATTGAGGTTTGATTTATCAATATAGTCCAAAGCTTGCTGTCCGGTATACCGAGTCAGATGGACGGTGTCATTCCCTAAAGTTTTGTAAAAATAGCCCCTTTTGTCCTTGTAATTATTGTTTCTATCGTAATTATCAAATTCGTCAAAAAAAGAAGCGGCATCGGCATAGTTTACCCCGAATTTTCCGAAGAAACCTGTATGGTACCCTGCATCTTTCATGATTCGAGGATATGACATCTGCATGAAAGCCTCTTTTAACGGGCCTGTTTGGAAATTGTAAGCATGTGTGCGTTCATGTAAGCCAGTAAGAATACTTGCTCGACTGCCCGCACAAATGGGTGTGGTTACAAAGGCATTTTTGAAGTAAATACCCGACTGCGCGAGCTTGTCCATTTCTGGAGTATGTACCAGTTCATTTCCTGCATAACTCAGTGCGTCCCAGCGTTGGTCGTCAGTAAGTATGAATATTATGTTAGGTCGCAAATTAATATTTTCCCCACCTGAAGCTATTCTGCCTAAGCAAATGGAGGAAAAACAGCAAAGAAGTGCTTGAAGACAAATGAATATTTTTGTCATATAAAAAAGTAATTGATGTGAAAGGATTAATGTAAAGTATGAGCTGAAAATTCAACTCATACTTTATTTAGTTAATAAATTACCAGCCAGGGTTTTGTCCTACATTTGGGTTCTCTGAAATATAACTTACAGGGATTGGCCAGAGGTAATGCTTGCTTTCATCAAATACCGGAGGATAAAACTGTCTACCTTTTCTGACATCAATGTATGGCACACCATCAACGAGCGTAGTCTGTACATTAGCACCTGGGTATCTTGCTTGTGCAGTAGCATCCCAGCGAATTCCCATGCCCGGTACTTCCAATTTCTTACCTTGTTTCCATCGGCGTAAATCGTTATAGCGATGACCTTCTAAAAACAGTTCCACCCGACGTTCACGCCTAATTTCAATAATCAAAGCCGAAACACCATCATCAGCATACATTGGATCCATAGGAGGCGTAAGTGACAAATTAGCCTCTGGAGCCATGCCAGCCCTAGCTCTTAGTTGATTAATGGTCATATCCAGATCAGCTTGCGTAATGGTACCCAATTCAGCTTTGGCTTCTGCATAATTTAAAAATACTTCGCCCAGACGTAGGCAGGGTGGCGAAATTGAATGCTGATCTCTTGGGGCTATTTCATCTGGCGCATTCCAGTGTTTCACTACATGATATCCGGTAGTAGACTTATTACGCCCTCCAGGTTGTTGATTGATTCTAGGGTAAGTATTAGCTAAATCATTCGAGTAATTCAACATCTCCTGATCTTCTGGGTGTAATACACATTGCCGGAGTCTTAAATCTCGATTCATAAATGTGGTTTCTATTTCTGCATCGCCCTGATACAAAGGGGAAAGTGAGATTGGCAGACCGTCTATACATAAAAAATCGTCTGCAAAGCTTTTAGTAGCTCCACCATTGTAGTTCCAAAAAAGGCGGGACGCAAAATGACCGTTTACCAATGGCTCGTATTTTCTCCAATAGATTACTTCTGGATTGCCTTCCTGACTTGTTGAAGATAATGCAAATCGGTAATCTCCCATAGGATTTCCTGTATTGTAGAGCGAAAAGCCACCTTCATTCATAAGCTGTAAAGAAGCATTCACAGATTCTGTTAACCATGCATCGGCATTTGAGCCTCCATGGTATTTTCTCCAGGTTCCTTCAAAAAGACAGATTCTGGATTTTACAGCTAAGGCTACCCATTTATCTACCCTTCCAGGATTTTGACCATCCAACCAATCTTCAGGCAGGTGTTCAATGGCATAATTTAAATCTTCCAACACCTTGTCCATAACAAACTCCCGATCGTCTCTACTTCCAAAAAGTTCGTCAGAATCGATGTTTAATGGTTTATCGAGCCATTGCATATTGCCAAATTTCGATACCTTCTCAGCATAAAACCAGCCTCTAAAAAGTCTTGCTTCGCCTTTATATTTATTTATAGTTTCTTGCTCAAGCTGTGCTCGATCATAATTTTCCAATCCGAAATTGAGGTGCCTTACAAGGTCCCAACCACCATATCCAGTAGGTCTTGAATTAATCTCTACGACATGGTATCCAGAGCGAACCTCAGAAAATAAATCAGCACGATCATGCAATGGCGCCAAATTGTCGCTGAACTGGTCATCCCAAAGAAGTCCCCCATAAAAGTAAACACCTGGGCCAGGCCCAAGACCATTGAGTATTGGATACCTTCTGTCATCACGTACAATATGGTAGATGCCATTATTGTAATTAATCAAATCGTTTTCTGTATTCCAGAAAGTTTCGCTGCTAATTTCATTTAAAGGGAAACGCTCCAAAAACTGATCATTGCACCCAAGTGACGCCAGCATACATACCAGCAACCAATTGTATTTTAATATATTTCTTTTCATTTTATTAAAATTATAAGTTTACAACTAAGCCCATAGTATAGCTTCTGAACAATGGATAATTGATGGAATTGCTGAATACATATTCCGGATCCAAGGGTTTGCGAATGTTTGTGAATTCCCAAAGGTTCTGTCCTCCAACAAATACTTTGGCACTTGTAAGTCCAATCCGGCTAATTAAAGTACTAGGCAAGTTATAACCTATATTCAAGTTTTTTAGTCGTATGTAGCTTGCATCTTGAAGGTATCTAGTTTGAGCAGGAAAATTTTTATTATTCAATTGTGCTTCAGGAAAGTATGCATTAGGATTGTCTGGACTCCAAGTGTCAGTAATCCATGATTTATCGCCATAGTAGGCTCTCCATGGGTAAAACCAAGTCCAATCATTATTTGCTGGCATGTAATCTCTGCGTCCAATACCTTGAAGAAAAATGTCTAATGAAAAGTTTTTGTAGTTCCATCCAGAATTAATGCCAAAGGAATATCTAGGTGTTGTATTGCCAATAATTCTACGATCACCCGGATCACTCAAGGTATTGTTACCAGGGGTAACAGCACCGTCACCGTTTAGGTCTGCAAACTCTAAATCACCCACCATCCACAAATTAGTGCTTATACGACTTTGATCAGGTATATTGGCTAATTGGTCTTCATTTTGTATTATACCCACTGTTTGATAACCCCAAATTTCACCCAATTTTTGACCTACATAATAGTTATTGTTTCCTCCAATCGCACCTGTCGGGTTATCAAATTTTGTAATTTCAGCAGACCAGTCAGCAAGATTGAAATCAACAAAATAATTCAATTTGTCTCCTATTTTATCACGCCATTTAACAGAAAGCTCCCAGCCTTTGGTCATTAAATTAGCCGCATTTTCTTGTGGCGGCGTAGCACCTAAAACACTCGGATATTGTCTCCTCATAAGCATGTCCCGCGTTTCACGGGTGTACATATCAAATGTCAAATTTAATTTGCCTGTTAAAAGTGTTAGATCCATTCCAATATTTTTGGTTATGACCGACTCCCATGTTAAATTTGGACTCACAAGGCCAGGAAATTCAACAAATGGTGTTAATCCTGAACCCATAATAAAATTTGAGAAACCAGAATTCATGGACGGAATGTAAGGGTAAAATATGGGCGTTCTGTTCGGGTTCTCCAGATATTGATTTCCCAAAGAGCCATAAGAAGCCCTTATTTTCAAATCGTCAATCACGCTACGTGTAGCCTCCATAAAATTTTCTTGAGAAATTCTCCAACCTACTGATGCAGAAGGAAAAAATCCGAATCGGTCTTCCTTGGGAAATCTTGAAGTGGCATCATAACGACCATTAGTTTCGAATAAATAACGATCTTTATAAATGTAGTTAAAACGGTAAAAAGCTCCACGTAAAGCAGAATGCATTTTATTGCCAGTAATAAACTGTGTACCTGTTGTAGCACTGATATCAATAATATTAGGCGAAAGTAAAGTCCTACCGAACCCCTCAACTCGGGTTCTATAGTCCCATTCCTGGTTAAATCCTACCATAGCTTTGAAGTAGTGATTTTTGATATCTGCTGCCTCATATTGGGCATAGGCATTAAACACATAGTATTGATTAAAATCTCTTCGAACATCTATTTGATCATCACCTACTCGATTGATAGGAGTGTCTTGGTCGAGATTATATGAAAGAACTTCAAATTGCGGTCTTGCACTTTCAAATTCACGATTGAATATATTATATGAAAAATCACTTCTGATGGTTATGCGTTTCGTGGGTGTAAGCGTAATTCCTGACTTCATCCATAGATCTGTATTTGAAAATATCTCTCTCCCCCCGTTTTCCAGTTCTGGCAGTATCAAAAATGCCTGATCCCAGTACATACCTTCATACTGTTCATAGCCTTCAATCAACGGAACTTCAAAAGCTCTTATTGGCTCAATTCTGATCATGGTATTTATGTCTGCTTCTGAAGGCTTATTCGATCTTTGGATGTTTACAGTGACTTGTTGATCAACTGATAACCATTTATTCACTTTAAAATCACCTTTCATCAATACATTGTAGCGCTTAAAATTATCGTTGCCCGGATGGTTGATGTAGCCATCGGTATTCAACACGCCAAAAGAGGTGTAATAATTGGCTCTTTCAGTAGCACCAGATATAGCCACATCAATTTTCTGCTGGGGCGAAGTCGTACTCATCAAGCTGTTAGATAGACCGGTATAGGCATAATTCTGAAAAACACCATCAACCACTTCATAAGCTGGATTATTTGCTGGATCATTCCAATACCTCTCCAAACCTTCCATATATTCTGGTGTGTAATCGGGATTGGAGCCGTCTCTTTCACGCGCGCGATTTCGCTCCAATGCATATTCCAAGCCATTGGTTATTGGGTCAACATGCCAAATGGGTTGCTCCCAGGCAAACTGTGAACTTACATTTACATTCAGACCCGATCCTTTTTTGCCTTTCTTCGTTTCGATCAAAATAACGCCAAAAGCAGCCCTTGCTCCATAGATAGCCGAAGCAGCTCCATCTTTCAATACCGTGAGACTTGCAATGTCATTTGGATTAATCATGTTCAAGTTCATAGGTACATTATCTACTAAAATTAAAGGTGCCCCCCCATTGATAGATTCAAATCCCCGGATATTGAATTGCGCATTAGCCGTTGGATCACCATTAGGGATGGTGACATTTAAGTTAGGTGACATGCCTTGTAGTCCTTGAGCGGCATTTACAATGGGTCTATTTTCCAAGACATCACCTTTTACAACATCTACAGCACCAGTAAGATTTGCCTTTTTCTGAGAACCATATCCAACAACCACCAATTCTTCCAAAGCGGTGATGTCGGCAGTCAAATTCATATCAATTATTTTTCGATTGCCAACATTCACTTCTTCGGTTAAATAGCCCACTGAGCTAAAAACCAGAATAGCATCACCATCAGGCACATCCAGACTATAGCGCCCTTCTGTATCCGTAACAGTTCCTTTGGTCAATCCTTTTATCATCACGTTTACTCCAGGCAGACCTTCAGGGCTTTCAGCGTCTACCACCCTTCCGGTTACGTTTATCGACTGTGCATGTACCTCAAGTACACCCATTAATGCGATCAGCAGAATGCAGATCCTTAATAACTTGTAAAATTCTTTCATCATGGTTAAGATATTTTAAATGAAACATGCAATACATTCCCGGCAAGCTTGTAAAGATTAAATGACTTATAATCAGCGTTTCGCATACCAAGAAATGAACATGCATCAAATGAAAGAATATGTTGAAAATTAAAAGTCCAGAAAAATGGTAAAATCGTCTAAATCATTATATACGGTAAGGAAAAGGGCTTTTTACAAAGAACAGACTTAACTATGTGTATGACATAGTGTAGGAAGCCTTTAACTTGTTGAGATGCCAAAAATCAAGTATAAGGTTTTAGAGTGAATTTTTTTCTAAGAGGGAGATTCTTCAAGGGCTATCGGAAAATTTTCTACTATATATATACTGGTCAGAAATTCTTCAGCAAGGAGGAAAAGAGAGGAACTAAAAACAATCATCTAGAGTATCGAAAACCATCTCAAAGTACCGGATAGTATAAAGCACTGAAGCTAAGCACTATTAAAATGCAAATTTTACTCTGGTACAAAACTCCAATGCAATTGATTTGAGGAAGGAAGCGAGTTCGTTGTAAAGCTTAAAACTAAAAAGTCAATCAATTTGCAAAACCAATACATTGTCGTTTTTACACAAATTGATTTGTGATCAATTGGAGAAATTAAAGCTGTGAAAAAAAATACTACGTGTGTTTAATCTCTTAAAGAAACGACAATAAATTCTATCGGTAAATTTTCAAAAATGGAAACATTTTTTGAATTATGTCATACTTTCTCCATAAATGAAGAAAGTATGACAGACTCGGCAGGTTCATTTATTGGTTTAAATAATTATCGCTTTCTTTTAAAATAGGTACTACGCTTGTATGTCAATTATAAACCTAACAAATGAACCATAGCTTGAACAGCTAATATGCCTAATTATATGGCCTATTTTGAACATATGCATTAATCATATGTCCTATACCATTTTTGAAAACATAGTTATGGTTTCTAACCCCAATAAACCTTGAAGTGGCTGTAGAAGGCAATGGTGCCGGTGGAAACAAAGGGTTGGCATTAGGGTTCTGGGCATTGATAGAAATATTGTGCCTTTCATCTCGCAAAAAACCAATTCGTCCGTCATCTCCTTCTATAAGCGTTTGATAAATGTACCATTGTCCGGCCAAAAATAAAGTGGGGACTTGATCTATATAAGCATCAACTATGTGGTATCTCAATATATTTCGGATTATATCTACATTTGCACGAGCCATTACTTCATCTGGAGTCTCACCTGGCAGTACTGTAGCTGCCCCAGTGATGATTCGAATAATTCCATTTGCGCCTGTAAATGCACCATTGGTTAAGATAATGTAAGTCCTATCTCTATTACTCCCATTGTATAAGTCCTCAAATCCTGCTCTTTTTATGGCAGCAATCATATAGTTCAATTCTTCCACATTCAAAACAGAATCCCCAGCAGCATTAACAGTTTTTATATCCCGTGTTTGTATAAATTCCCAGGCTGTCATGTCAACAAATGGATCCGTAGCTATTTCTCCAGGATCAAATTCAAAGTTTTCTTGTAATCCCAATTCGCATCCTGCGATTAGAAGTGCAAAAAAGCAAATAAATGTATATTTTAAGCTAATTAGATTTTTCATATTCAATTCTTTTAATATGCTGAATTCTGTTCTAAAAGGGGATTATCAACTAAGTGATTAAAGTAAATAGGAAATAAAAGTCGATCTTGCGTGAGAGGCACACCTCCAGCCATAGATTCCAACCGCGGATTCAATACATCAAAAACCTTATCGGTTCTGATTAAATCCCACCATCTTGAACCTTCTGCAAAAAGCTCATAACGTCTTTCTTCTAAAATAAAATCTTCTCGTTCGTCCATCGTTGCACCAAACTCTTCTTCACTAACGGGTGGTAATAAACGTGCAGCCCTCAATTGATTCACTATTTCGAAGGCTCTGTCATCATTGCCTAACTTGTTCTCGGCTTCAGCCAAAAGCAGTAGCATACCTGCAAACCTGTAAATCACTATGTCTGTATTATCAAAATTTCTATTAAAATTGGTTTTTGTCCATTTAGCTACACGCGCATCGCCAATTTGAACAGTAGTGAGCCCTCTTATCCCATCTTCACGGCTCCAAATATATCTCCAATCTCCATAAACTGGCTTTTCCACTTCAATTACTTCACCTTCCTCATTAGTCACTAACTCAATTTCTGTCAATTGAGGATCCGTATCAGGATATTTTGTAACCCAATTCAATGAATCAACTGGAAACTTTTCTCTCCATTTATTTTCAATGTCTGCGGAAAACACTCCCTTAGGAATTCCTGCAAAGAACAATTCAAAAATACCTGACCTATTATTGAATTGACCCCCAAAATTTCCTTCTTCATCATTGCTATAAACAATCGACATGATAAGTTCTGATCCGACTTGACGCTTATCATTGGCCAAAAAGTCATTGAAAAATAAATTCTGCCACCCTTCAACTGAGGTTACGAGTCTGTGTTCATTCAAAGCAATTAAATTATCCAATGCAATTTTAGCATTAGTATAATCTTTGAGCCACATATACACTTCAGCCTGTAATGCATATACACTAGCTGTAGAAAATCTAGAATTTCTTGATGGAATGTTTATAAGTTCTTCAGCTTTCAACATATCTGGAATGATCACTTCATTAATGATAGTTGTAGCATCTGTAGCTGGCCGTGAGGCATCTAGTGGAGAAGATGTGGGTTCTGTAAATAGAGGTACGGCACCCCATACCCTGATCGCATCAAAATATGCTTTAGCTCGTAAAGCATGGGCTTCGCCTAATAAATTGGGATTAAATGCAGTTATTTCAGGTATTTTATCAATCGCCAAATTGGCTCGATAAATCATTACATATAGGACGTTCCATCTCAATGTGACTTCATTTCCTGGTGTAATATTATTATTGATCAGCTCCACAAAATCAGCTTCAGCACTGCCTCCAGCAGCATCAAAGTTGTCAGCTCTCCACTCTCCCCATATAAAATGCTTCAGTCTGTAAGTACCTTGCATGGCATCATAAATGGCAATTACGCCAGCTTCAGCATCTTCGTTGTTCAACCAAAAACTACCCGGTCCTATTTCGCTAATTGGCTCCTCATAAACCAGACTATCACAACCTGAAAATCCAATTGCAAGTATGCATAAAGCAATTTTAAATTTGTTAATTATATATGTTTTCATACTTTTCTTCATTTAAATTATTAGAATTGAACTTTGAGGCCAAGAATGAATTCCCTATCGTTAGGGTATCTCAAATTGTCCAAATTTGGCTCTAATGCATTACCTCTACTTCCCAATTCGGGATTATATCCTATGTAATTGGTCCAGGTTAAAACATTGTTGATCGCAAAATTCACAGAAACCTTTTTAACAGGTTTGACTTTACTAAGTCGCATTGATGGAAGGTCATAGTTAAACCTAATGTATCTCCATTTGACAAAACTGCCATCGGTAACAAAGAAACTGTTAGGAAAGAGGCGATTTTGTGGTACTCGAGACAATCTTGGGAAATCTGTTTGGTCACCAGGGTTTTGCCAAGCTCCTAAAATTCGATCTGGCCCCGGCGTTCTTCCGGTGGCAGCATTATCATTTCTAAACTCATCCCATCTTCTGTATATATCATGCCCTAAAGTAAAATCAAAGAGTAAGCTTATTCTTAGGTTTTTATACTTAAAATCATTGGAAAAACCTCCGAAGACATTCGGTAGTCCATTTCCAATTATCTTTCTGTCATCAGCGTCTATTATTCCATTTCCATCCAGGTCTTCCCATATAACGTCTCCACCTACCAAGACTTGACCAGCTGCTCTTAATTGATTGACTTCATCTGTATATTCAGATCCATTCAAGGTATAATTAATGAAATTTCCCTCCGGGTCGAAATTCGGTGTAAGCATAATTCCATCAGGAGTAAAAGCATTGGACTCATTATATTGAAAAACACCAAGATTGTTAAATCCAAATACATTGCCTATAGGCTGACCTTCTTCTATCAGATAAGCACCAGATTGAAAGGGTGTTCCACCTGCTAATCTAGTCACCCTGTTTTCTAATAAACCTATGTTGAAATTACTCGTCCATGTGAAGTCCTTTCTTTTAAGTATATCACCATTCAAGTTTATATCAATACCTCTATTGTTGACAGCACCTATATTTCTTCTGATGGATGAAAATCCAGATTCCTCTGGTAAAGGAGTATTAGCCAAAAGGCCCGTTGTGGTTTTCTCCCAAACATCTACACTTAAATCCATCCTATTTTTAAGTATAGATAAGTCAAAGCCTAAGTTGATTGACGAAGTACTTTCCCAACCCAATTCAGGATTGCCTAGTCCGGTAGGTGCTATTCCACTAATACCATCATAAACATACCCTGGTCTATATGTTTGGGTAAATTCGTAATCTCCAATACGCTCATTTCCAACCACACCAAAGCTGGCTCGTAAAAGCAGATTATCAAACACTGAACTTGTGTTCATGAAGCTTTCATTGCTAACTCTCCAACCGACTGTTACAGAAGGGAATAGACCATACTTATTATTATCGCCAAATCTCGAGGAACCATCTCTACGTATTGTGGCTCCAATAAGGTACTTATCATCAAAATCATAATTGAAACCTGCAAATAAAGAAACTAAATTATTCCTGGCATTATTATTTGTGGAAGTAATACTTCCTGGGGCTGTATTATTAAAAGTCGGTATTCTATCATTCACAAATATATTTGATCTAAAGTCCGAATAATCAGAGAACCATTTCTGAGTTTGCATACCTGCAAATGAAGATAAAAAATGCTTGCCCCAATTCTTGGTAAAATTCAAAAAGTTCTCCTGCTGAATGTCATAACTCAAAACTCGCCTTTCTCTTCCGGTAGCCGGGTTTCCTACATTTACAAGTACTATAGGGTTAAAATCATTTATTTGATTAAATCTATAGTTTAGTCCTAACGTAGATTTAATTGTCAGATTAGGATGTAATTGTACTTGTGCATAGCTAAAAGATTGTGCTCGGTAATTAAAGTTGTCTGCTACCCTTAAATCTGCAATTGCTAATGGATTTTGTCTTCCTGCAATAATCCTGGTGAAATCTCCATTAGGTTCGAATATTGGGTAGTTAGGGATACGTTCAACCATTTGGGTAAATGCCGGTCCTCCATTTTGACCGTAACCTTTTTCATCGGTTAAATTCAACTTAGTACCAATTTTTAAGCCTTTAGTTGGATCTGCATCCACTTTAAGCATGGTATTGTACCTTCTAAATCCACTGCTACGGATAATGCCTGATTCTTCCAAAATACCTGTATTCCAATAAAAGCTACTTTTATTATTTCCTCCACTAACTGCAATATTAGTTTGACTTCTGATGGCAGTTTGGGTCATTAGATCCTGTAAATCATGCGAATTCCTATTTAAAGTACTTAATGAATCTCGTTCATTTCCTGTCAATGCATTGGGATTGGTTTGCCAGGCTCGTTCCATTAATGTTCTTTGTCTTGAATTGGCCAATCTCAAGTCTCCCACCAAAGTATTGATCCCAACAATACTAGATACATCAACCTTGAAATCTCCAGCCTTTCCCCCTTTGGTGGTGATTATTACTACTCCATTAGCCGCCCTTGAGCCATATATTGCTGCTGTTGCTCCGTCCTTTAGCACCTCCAAAGTCTCTATATCAGCAGGGTCTAAATTATCTATATCTTCAAGTTGCTGACCATCTACCACAAAAAGTGGTTGAGTACCACTACCAAAAGTAGATACCCCTCTTACTTTGATATCGAAACCTTGACCAGGCCCGTTATTACTTACAATCTGAACGCCAGCAAGCCTACCTTGAACTCCTTCTAAAGCAGAGGTGGGCGTAGCTTGCTGGATTTGATCCGCCTTTGCTCCAGTAGTTGAACCCAATATTTTGTCTCTACTTATTGAAGAATACCCTATTACTACCACTTCTTCAAGTGAAGTAATATCAGCAGTAAGGGACATATCAATTACTGAACGATTACCCACAATTACTTCTTCTGTCAAAAAGCCCACAGAGCTAAAAACAAGAATGGTCTCTCTATTTGGAACCTCCAGACTGTACTGTCCATCTATATTGGTAACAGTACCTTGACTCATACCTTTGATAACCACATTTACTCCAGGTAATCCTCCTGGATTTTCAGTATCAGTTATCTTTCCCGTTACGGTAATTTGCTGAGCATGTACCTCCAACACACCCATGAATGCGATCAGCAGCATGCAGATCCTAAGCAACTTGTAAAATTCTTTCATCATGTTTTAATTAATTTAAATGAAGCGTGCAATCTCTATCTGATAAGCTAACAATGATTTTATTATCTTAAAAAATCAATGCCTAACATATCCTTAAGATTCATGTACCAAATGGATGAAAATAGGCCAAAATAAAAGTCCAAAATAATGGTAAAATCGTCTAAAGCAGGCTTAGTATCTTTAAATTCAGGTTTTTAAAAACACTTTTTTTGCATTTTTATTTACTAAATAAGACGAAGAAATTTTTGAATAAGGTAATATAGCTTTTTCTTTTTAGCAAACGCCTTGCCTAAGAGTAGCCTATAAACCTTGCACCATTGAAAAGGGGCGCTGAATACAAATGACTTGGTATAGAAAAATAAAAAATGGAGCAGGGACTTACAAAACAATATAAGTATACATGCTAACCTGATACAATATGTTTTTTAATATGCGAAAAAGAGATCTACCTACTAATAAGTACTTCCTAACCAGAATATTGATTCAACCGCCGAGAGCTCAAGCGTACATTTTGTATAAATTTGGCCATCTTTCTCTTGGTAAGAAACATTCTTTAGTTTTATGATTTTCCCATCATGAGGATTCCAACTTTCCAGTTGCAGTTTTCCCTTTATTAATACATTGGTAGCGATCACTTCGTCACTGGAATTGCCAAAATAATAAATATCCTTGCCATCGCGCACTTTGTGTATATATGAAAAATAACCTAGTTCGCTTGAAAGTTCATTAAGATCAGGAAAAAACACATCGGGTAAGGGAGCCATTATTTCTAAATTTTTAGTCAAGGTTTCATAGTTAACTTGGGATATAAAAATAGCCATGCCACTTTGATTGTTGGTATTTAGCACTTGTTTTGTAGCTGCGTCTTTCCCGAAAATCTCTTCAATTAAAGCCTTTACTTCCCTATCTTTTCCCATTTCTGCTGAAATCGATGGCAGTAAAGTCGTGGCTATCACTTTGCCGCCATTATCATAAAAAAGCTTGATCTTCTTTAGTGCTGCATATGAAATCACTTTTCCACCAGGTATTATGATAATCTCATATTCTTGAAAGTTTTCGGTATTTAAACGGAGCCTTTTATCCTTTAAGGTATAGGTGTCAGAAACCAGATATTCAGGGTGAACAAAAGTAAAATCACGACGAATATCATTGGTCAGCAAACCGCTGATGGCTAAATAATCAGATTCAGGATATGTCCACCATCCACGTCTCTGTTTGCCAGTATAATCTGCTGCATCAAAGTAAAAGCCAGCTTGCAAACTGGCAATTGGATATAGTAAAGCGATATTAGCCACAGTTCTTCCTCCTGTAAGCATGTAGCATGATCGCCCAATAAAATTGTTGAGTGCCTTGAATTCTTGAACAATATCATTAGCATACCCCATAACGGAATATGGCATATTTCTTTTATCAGGATGATTCCAAGAGCCGTAGTGGGTCATCATGGAATTGCCACCTCTATTAAATAATTCGATGGGCACCCTATACATCATTTTCACATCGAGTGTGGATTCATGAAATGCCCCATAGGCCTCCGTCATAGTGATCGGTCGGTCGAAAACATCGGAGGCTGCGCTGGTAAGTTTAAATCCATGCAGTCCATTGCCGTAATGAATAATTGCATCTGTTTGAGGGATGTCAGTATATCGAAAAAATTTAAATGCATCGCCTAAAATATCGACAGGTTGGTCTTTATAATTGCCAGGTGGCTGACCTATCGTCGTAATTAGATGTTTTGATGCCCATTCTTTAACCATTTTTGGAAAACCTTCAGCAAGTAATTCTGATCGGGTATTAAAAAAGGCAACTCTTGCCGCATCTGTTTCGGAGCCAATATGGTACCACAAAGCCGGATAATAAAGGGTAGGATCAAATCCATTTATCTCAAAAAATTTCTCATTGAAAGTACGCGTCCAAGTTTTTTCGCGAGCAAGAAAACCCACATCATCATATTGAGTCCAAACAATTGGATCACGAAGGTAATCGGAGTTTTGTTCTGCAAATACGTCATACTCAACCTCTCTTAACTTTGTAAGCGCTTCAGGATCAAGATAATCTACTGGCATGTCTCGCTTCCAAAATGTAGCTGGCACACAATTAAAAAACATTACGCTCCAATCACCTGGGCGAGGAATTTCCCAAGACAATATGTTGTGCTCATTAATAAAAGGTTTAAGATCTATTCTTTCCAAATTATCCTTGTTCATTGCCACAGCAGCCATTAGCTTACCACCAGGAACAAAGCACTTCCAATAGGAAAATCCCTTAACTTCATATTCTGTTTTTTCCAGAACCTTGCGCAAATGTTGGGGATAAAGTTTTTCAATTTGCCCACTTGCCCCTCCACTCGGATAACCAGTACCATCTCTACCCATAACCAACATATTGAGATCCTTTGCATAAGCTATCATGATTTTCCGCATTTCTAAATCGTCATTTCTTGCAGTGTAAGCACCAAAGCCATGTTTTTTTAAATCCAATATTTGCCTCTTTACATTTTCGGATGTTTTTTCACCATTAATGTGCCACAATGCAATAGGTCTAAAGTGCTTAGAAGGTTGCTTAAAAAGAACTTTTCGTAAGGTTTGATCAACCTGTGGCACACCATTGAACTTTATGGGTCTTTCATGTTGTGCAAAAGTGAGCCCGCTTACCCACATCAAGGTTTTGAAAATAATGGTTACATAGAGAGAAAACCTCATACCTATAAATTTACTGGTAGTAATATGTTAATAATTAAAAGGCACTTTTTAGAAACTTAAAGAGAAAAAAGGAGGCTTTATTCATTAAGATGATACCCAACACAATCTATTTATAGGTGTCGTAATCGGTACAGCTTTCTTCCGAAAATTACTTTTTAGAGGATATACCTTCTTTCGATAGCTTCCAGAAAAGTGTAATCGAAATGTACTTGCTTACACAATGTCGCCATAAACATTGTCTCAGGCTTGTGTAAACAAGTACAATATCAATTTTTTAGTTCGTGTTCTTTACACTATCTATAGCCATTATTGGTAGGGTCTGATTCTAAGAGCGTCGGATTGAGTTGTAATTCCAGTTCTCCAATGGGCAAAAGCACCATGTGCGGCTGAATATTTGCAGCTGGGTCATAAGCTCTATATTCAGTAGTATTAACCACATCCAACAATAATCCCCACCTTATCAAATCCATTTTTCGATGGCACTCGCCTGCTAATTCCCATTTCCTTTCATCAAATATTTTCTGCCTAAACTCAACCTGTGTTAAATCTTTCAACTCCCACTCCTCTTGCGTGGCATAGGCTCGCTCTCTTACTTTATTTATGTATTGATAGGCATTGGCAGGACCATTGAGTTCGTTCTCGGCTTCAGCC
>DAIQNU010000033.1:0-16838 GCA_036788235.1 Cyclobacteriaceae bacterium | reverse complement strand
CAAGGAAATTGTCGCCTGATAATTTTCTGGAGTAGGATCGGGCAAATGACTGTAGAAGACCCGAAATCTCAGGATTACCCACGAGTTGAATAAATCCGGAAATTGAAAATCACCTTCCAACCGGATTGAATTTTCTCTGGTTTCCAGCAGCTTTAATGAACTAATGATCGATGTAGAAATCATGCCAATCGCCTGATCGATAGATGCAGGGTTATCTCCTCCAACAATTTGCACACTTCTTCTTATTATGCTTGTGTAGCCTGGTTTTTCAAATTTCAAATCATAAGTTCCTGTTTTTAGTCCTTCTATGGTAAAATTACCTTCTACATCACTTACAATTTCTGTATCATATTCACGTCCTAATATCATTATTTGTACACCAGAATGATCTGATTCAATCCTTCCGTTTTCATCATAACAAACAACCTTCCCCTCAAGTGTACCAGAAAGTAGTACAACATTGAATTTTTCCTCACAAGCGCATAGGCAAATGCAAAATCCAATTATGCACCAATTGACTCGCTTTAGTAGGTTTTTAAAAGGCATTTTTATTTGTTTTCTAAGCTTTATATCTGTGTATTTTTTCAGTTTAAATCAACTGTTATTCGGATGCCTCATTAAGCTGAAACAGATTGTTAATCTAGCTAACAAACTAAACGGAGATAATTAAAGTTTTGTATAATTCCTCAATAAATTGCCTTCTATGGCACTTTAAATTCACTCACCAAAAAAATTTGCTTAGAAATGACATGCATATCAATCGTGAAGTTTCGACAAACAAACTGAGTTATAAATACAATGATCGACTATGAATCCCGGATTTGTATGGCCGGGAAATCTGGTTTTTGATATTTCATAAATAGGTTTTATTTCACTACTTTTGGCACTATTGTTTAATGATATACTCTTGGAATAATTTAATTTTATAAATATTTAATTCATAAGAAAAAATTATCCATAAAGTAAATAAAATGCAATTTGTATGAAAAGATTTTCTTTGGCGATTCATGGTGGTGCAGGTACAATTTTAAAGGCGGAAATGAGCGCTGAAAAAGAAATTGCATACAAAAATGCCTTGAATGAATCGCTGGAAATCGGTCATGAATTATTGGCCAAAGGTGGAACCAGTGTAGAGGCGGTTGAGCTGGCAGTTAAATCATTAGAAGATTCCCATTTGTTTAATGCCGGAAAGGGTTCTGTATTCTCTGCAGATGGCACTAATGAAATGGAGGCGTCTATTATGGAAGGACAACATTTGATGGCGGGTGCAGTTGCTGGGGTAAAAAATGTTAAGAACCCGGTTGCCCTTGCCAGAATGGTGATGGAAAAATCTGAATTCGTGTATTTGACAGGGGAAGGAGTCATGGAATTTGCGCGCGAACAAGGGGCATTATTTGAAACCGATGAATACTTTTTTGATGCCTTCAGGTATGAACAATGGCAGGCTATGAAAAATAGCAATTCGGCACAATTGGATCATTCTACAGCCAAGGACAGGAAGTTTGGGACAGTTGGCGCTGTAGCACTCGACGTCCATGGTAGTTTGGCTGCAGCAACATCTACTGGCGGACTAACCAATAAAAAGTATGGTAGGGTAGGTGATAGCTCCATTATAGGTGCAGGCAATTATGCTAATAATGCTACTTGCGCAGTATCATGCACAGGTTATGGTGAATATTTTTTGCGTGGTGTAGTGGCTTATGATGTCTCGGCGCTTATGGAGTATCGTGAACTTAGTTTAGAGGATGCTTCTAGTTTAGTTATTCGACAGAAAATGGTTCGGCTTGGCGGTGAGGGAGGATTGATTGCAGTAGATGCCAAAGGTAATGTGAGTATGCCATTTAATTCTGAAGGTATGTACAGGGCATGCGTAGGTTCGGATATTCCCTTATTTATTGGCATTTATAAGTAAAATAATATTAAAATAATTATATTTTAATCGATGCTTAGAAAGGTCCCCAGTTGAAAAGTACGGGTGGGATTAGTACAATTATAGCAAGAATAAAATACACAATGACCAAACGTCCAATCCATTTTACCCAAGTGACATAGGGAATTTTGGCAATAGACAACACACCCATGGTCACTCCACTTGTAGGAATTATCATATTGGACAATCCATCGCCAAGTTGAAATGCTAAAACAGCTGTTTGACGAGTAATACCAAGCAAGTCGCTTAGTGGTGCCATAATCGGCATTGTTAGTGCAGCTTGCCCTGATCCTGAAGGTATAAAAAAGTTGATAGCGGTTTGCACAAAGAACATGATTTGAACAGCCGCAATTTTATGAAAATCTTGCACAAGACTACTCAGGTGCAGTAAAATGGTATCGATGATTTTGCCATCTTCGGCCACAATCAGTATGCCTTTAGAGAATGCAATAACCAAAGCAGCTGTCATCATATCTTTTGCACCGGCAGCAAATGCCTTACTTGCATTATTACCTGATAATCTGCCAAGTACTGCTGCCACAATGCCCAACCCAAAAAACAAACCTGATATTTCGTTGATGTACCAATCCCAATGTGATACGCCAATTATTAATAAAGCTATGGCCGCAATAAATGCAAAAATGATCAGCTTTCTACGCCAATTGAATGTTAAGTTTTCTGTGGGATTTTCACCGATGTCCTCATTGGCAGCATCCGTTCCATAAAGGGGACTATAGTGGGCGTCTTTTTCTAATTTGTTTAGGTACCACCAGAGAAATCCAACGGTGAGCGATGTAAATAAAATCCAAACAAGAAACCTGTATTCTGCTCCACTAAAGGGCGGCAACTCTGCGATTCCCTGGGCTATGCCAATGGTAAATGGATTGCTAAAGGCTCCGGCAAATCCTGCTCCAGCACCAATAAATGGCACAAAAACTCCAGCAAGTCTGTCATAGCCAAGGGAATGAGATAACGGAATGGTTATGAGAATAAATACCAGCACCTCTTCACTCATACCAAAAGTGGCACCAGCCAAACTAAAAAGTACTGTAAGCATTACCATCATACTTTTTTTGTAGGTGGGATTATTCAAAGCAAATTTTAGTATACTTTGCAAGCCTGCATCAATTGCTCCGGTACGTGAAATCACTGAAAAAGAGCCACCTACCAAAAAAACAAAAGCTATGATCTGTACTGCCGAAATAAAACCCAGGGTAGGTGCCTTGAGTAGATCAAAAAAACCTTGAGGATTTGAAGGTACACTCTGATATGAATCCGGAACGATCACTTCACGACCATTTAAAACTATCCGGTCGAAAGCACCGGATGGTATCACCCAGGTCAGTGCCACAAAGCACACCAGAATGCTAAGTATAAGTATGAGCGTATCCGGAACTTTTTTAATCATTTTTACCTATAAAAAATTTTTCTCCGGGTAAAAATACGTTTAATTCCAGATTTTTAAGTCCAATTTTGCCGTTTGAATCTACCTGTGTTTCACTGGTATTCTTAAATGTAATCACTTGAGATTGACCAATTACCTCAGCGCTATCTTGCTTAACCCATATAGCCGTTTCTTCATCAATGCCGATGCCCAAAAGTTGCGGGTATTCTGCAACTGCTGTAATAAGCCGATTGTACCTACTACGCTTAACAAAGTGCTGATCGATAATAGCATTGCTAATAAAAGCCATGCCTGTGTCGAGCTCCAGGTTGTTTTTTTCCAAATTCCTAAAAGTGCTGTTATACCCAGGATGTCGCAATTCATTGCCTGTTATCATTAACTTGCTCATAATGGCAGCACCGGCGCTTGTGCCAGCAATTACGGCACCTTGCTCATAGGCTTCATGTATGGCAGCTTCGAGTGGCGAATCCTTTACAATTTTCATAAACTTTTTTTGATCTCCACCGGCTATATAGATTAGCCGTGCTGCTTTTACAGAATCCATTTTTTCATTTGTCATGCGTTCTAATGATGAAAAATCAAAGCCCACCCAGTTGGAGATTCCTATATTTTCGAATGATTCAGCAGACCAGATAATGGCCGAATCTGGTAGTTCAGAGGCCATTGGCAAAATAAATGCGTAACCACTTTCTCGCAATTGGGCCTCATCGATCAACCTGTTCATTAAGACCTCACCACGATTTCCACCCCCAATTATAAATAAACCTCCTTTAGAACTGACTTCAACACTGCCAGTGGATTTTGGTGCTTGTTTGGAGCAAGCGCACAAAGTGATAAAGAGTAAAAAAAACACACTATGTTTCATGTATAACTGCTGGTTTTTTGTCACATTCGCCATATTGACAAGATTGAAGTTTTTCATTCCCAAAATATAAAGCTCAATTAGGTTTTTATAATTGTAAAGATGAAAAATTCCGGAGCACTATACTCCGGAATTTAGGCTTTTTTATTGAATTCACTTCACAGTACTTTGCTTACAAAATACTAATAAATTATTGTTCTGCGATTTTGCAATCCTCTATGAGCAAACCAACTGCAACCAAAAGTTATGGCATTATGGTTCAATAAAAAATAAACCATAATTGCTATTCAGGTTCAGTGCCACATCTACCACATCTGTCCCATCCAGATTTGCCATTCTGATTGCCCGGTCGCCATTATCAGACCAATATACTTTGCCATTGGTATTGTCAATGGCAATACCATAAACACGACCATTGGTATCTGCAAATTTGTTAATACCCGTTCCATCAAGGTTCGAAGTGAGAATTTCAAAAGCATCGCGATTGTCAAAATAGATTTTGCGGTTTACTTTATCTATAGCAAGTCCGTAACCATAGCCACCCGTCCCATAATCTATGATGTTTTTGATTTCAGATCCATCTTTTTTTGCTACCCATACACTTTCAAAATCGATTTCTACACAAGTAATGTATAAATTGTCTTCAAAGTGATCGATCGCTATAGGCAACTCACCTAGTCCATTAGCAATATTGTATAAGGTCGAGCTCGTTTTATTGGTCAAGTTTACTTGTACTATGCTACTGCTGGTTCTTTCCACTACCCATAAAAGATTGTTGGCCGCATCAAGGGCAATATCTTGTGGCGAGTTGAGATTATCAATGATCAATTCATGATTGCTGCCCGTGATATCTGTTTTCCACACCGAACCATTATCCAGATCAGAATAGTATACAGCTCCTGATTCAGGATCATACTCTACACCAAAGCCACCTCCCTGAGTTGTAAAGGAAGATCCATTCACTTCTCTTATAGATTTTTGGCTTTCGTCAAAATAGAAAAGCCGTACTAATAGAGCATTCGGATCTTTTATGAGTATGCTTTGAGTTGTTTCGGAGAGCTGGTCATTATTAACAACCACCAGTTTTACATTGTAGGTGCCGGGGTTTTCGAATGTGTGTTCCGGATCCTTTTCATTCGAAATGGTGCCATCTCCAAAATTCCAGGTATAGATCGCATCGCCTCCTTCTTCCAGAAGTACAGAGGTATTGGTAAACTGGATGTTATCTGGTGCAAAATTATCATTGAGTGATGTGTAACTGAATGATGCCACCACTGTAGACGCCTGGGGTACCGGAAAATCCGCATCACCACAACCAACAAGCCAAGTGATTACTGCTATTATTAAGGGAAATTTTATAATTTTCATCATTTCATTATTTAATAAGTACAATACCACGAATATCACCAAGACCACTTACGAGTGTTTCCAAATTACTACCATCGAGGCTACTAACATAAATATTGCCACTTCGGTCGCTCCAATATAATCTGCCAAATTCCTCGTCGATTTCAATTCCGTATACACGATCCGTAGTAGCTACTATATTCTCTACCTCAGTTCCGTCGAGATTGGCCCTGCGGATGTTTCCGGAATCATTGTCGTCAAAATAGATTTTGCTGTTTGCAGCATCTACTGCTATGCCATAACCATAGCCACCAGCATTATAATCGATAATGCGTGAAACACCATCGCCAAAGACATTTCCTTTCCAAACCGATTCGGCGTCTATATCAACACAAGTAATGTATAATTGATCTCCTGCATAAGCCACTCCTTCGGGCAGCGCACCCAAACCATCATCATCTTCGCTGTATAATGTTGTTTTGCGTAAATCCGATAGGCGGATTTCTACTAAAGCACTAGCAGAGCGATCAGTCACATATAGATAACCGTTTTCTCTATCGAGTGCCAAATCGTGTGTACTTGAAAAGTCACTGGCGATTTCTTGCTCATCGGTACCACCTAGGTTATTGCTATATATTATTTGATTATCATCGTCAGCATAATATATTTTTTCTGTAAAAGGATCGTATTCAATTCCAAAACCAAAACCTGGTATTTCTGTGACATTCGAAACTTCCTTGGTGCGGACGTTCACTTTTTTGACATAATAATTGTCACCATTATGAATGAAATAAACATAACCCAGATTGCCCTGCAAAATCGTCAAAGGCATTTGGTATGTAGCATTGCCTTTTTCATTCGTTGTGGTCAGTTTTACGGTATACTCGCCTGGTGTATTGTAGGCAAAAATCGGATCTTTTTCAGTTGAAGTTGAATTTTCTTCGTCACCAAATTCCCACAAATAACTGCTTCCAAATTCTGATTCATTGATAAAAACTATAGGCGCGCCTTCAAATAAAACTCCAGTGTTCTCTATTTGAAAAGAAGCTGTGGGCAGCGGCACACCAGCTGCTATGGTAATTTCTCTGGTGAGCACAGTTCTTCCGCCAGTTCCTTCTGCTTGTAAGGTCACAGAATAAGTTCCAGCTTCGGTATAGATGTATTTAGGTTCACGGGCATATACGGTTTCACCATTGCCAAAGTGCCATAAAAAAGAGGTTGCATTTTTAGAATTATTAACAAATGTGACCGTGTCAAAGGCTCTTAAGGTTCCTGTTAGTTCAAAATCTGCTGTGGGCACTTCAAAAGTTTCATCATCTTCGCAAGCTGAAAATATGCTCACGACAAGAAGAAAAAACAAAATGCGGTATATCGATTTAAATATATTTTTCATAGAATTATTCAAGTTTATTGTTCATATCCAGGGTTTTGTTCCAGGGTGACATCTGCCAACATTTCCCTGTTGGGTATTGGGTATATTCTTCTAAAATTTGGCACACCCCTTATTTCCATAAGTTTGCCCAAACGTGCTATATCAAACCAATAACTACCGTTTTCAAAAGCAAATTCAAGCCTTTTTTCTGCAAGAATAGCATCAATAACCTGCTCAGAATTTGTGAAATCCGCAGCCGATAATGGCGTTGCACCTGCTCTTGTTCTCAAAGTGTTTATGTCATTAATGGCCTCCTCAAAATCATTATTGCGGGCATGAGCCTCGGCACGAATCAAGAACATTTCTGCCAGGCGCAAAATAATCACATTGGCAGTGCCCAGGTTTGGACTCGTGCCATATTTCAAGCATTTGATGTTTCCATTGGCCTCAGGGGCGAATAACTGGCGCCTCACATCATTATTTTCGAAGGCATTGTGCAGTGATTGAGAATCCACCACCTCAGGCGGGGAAGTAAGCATATTGATGTTGAAACTATTCTGATCTTGTTCAGAAAAAACCAGTTCCAAAATAGATTCATTGTTCAGCTTTGTACTATAAATACTGTTGTAATTTCCGAGCAGTCCATATGTTGTATTGTCAATTACTTTTTCAGCATATATAAAGGCTTCATCATAGTTGCCTTGATACAAATATACCTTTGCCAATAAAGCTTCTGCCGCTGCTTGAGTGGCATATGCTCTAGTGCTCGAATGCGACAATAATGTTTCGGCATTTGTCAAATCACTTTCTATCAGCGTGTAAACTGAAATTACAGAGCTTCTGGATAAATTTGTAGGTGATAATATTGGCTCAGATGAAATCGGCACACCAAATTGCGAACCTGGTATGTCAAATTCCCCATACTGCCTCAAAAGATCAAAATATGCCAAACCCCTGACAAAATAGGCTTGTCCCATAAAATAGTTCTTGCGACTATCGCTAACGCCCGTTAGGCTGGGTACAGCCTCAAGGATGGTATTGGCAGTATTGATAACCCGAAAAAAGCCCACCCAGTTATCTTCTACATGAAAGTTGGCTGTGGGTATTACAGCTAATTCCAATTCGCGCCAAAATACACTAAAACCCGCAGCATTTGCATTTCCAGCGGTAAGTTCATTGGCAAGAATAAATTCTGAACCATACAAACTTCTAGCTTGTAGACCCGCGTACATGCCATTTACAGCTGCTTGAGCTGATCGATCATCATTTATAGGATCAGTATTTTCAAGAAAAATCAAAGATTCTTGTTCAAGAAAATCATCGCAGGATGTCAAAAGTATGCCTAATGCAAATACGGTGAACAGCAGTTTATAAAATTGAATATTTTTCATCATCGTTAATTTAAAATCCGACATTTACGCCTATAGTAAAAGTTTTTGCTTGCCCCAAAGTGCCAAAGTCTTCTCCTCTTAAGGTGTTTAATGACTCAAGTCTAGAAGTATTGGTGTTGATTTCAGGATCAAACCCTAGGTAATTTGTCCAGGTAAAAAGGTTCTGCCCGGTGGTATATAATACCAAGGATCTCAACTTTAACTTTTGGAGCAACTCAGGCCCGAATGCATAGCTAAGTTTTACATTTCTTAAGCGTATAAAATCGCCATCTTCCATGTATTGGGTGCTAAATCGGGTAGATTGAGCATTGTCTTCACCCAACCTGACATGTGAAGGCCGTGGTATACTAGTAACATCACCGGGCTGTCTCCAATAATTCAGCGAATTGGTGTTGTAGTTTCCATAAGGAATGCTCACATTTGGAGCGAAGGCACCGTAGTTTTCATAGGCAAAACGGCTTTGATTGAAGATCTGATTGCCACCAGAGAAATAAAACATAAACTGTAGACTGAACCTCTTGTAGGAGAATTCATTGTTAAAACCTCCGAAATATGTCGGGAGACCACTACCAACTATCTGTCGGTCATCAAGATTGATGATACCGTCTGAATTTAAATCCTGAAATTTGGCATCGCCAGTGGTTGGGTCAACACCAAGATAACGAATCAGGAAAAGTGTGCTGAGCGGTTCGCCTTCCTTTAGAATAAAATTTCTGCTTAGAATTTCCCCATCATTGATCACACTAAGCACTTCATTTTGAATACCAGTGTAATTGAGCGATGAAGTCCATCTGAAATTATCTGTTTGGATATTAACCGTGCTTACAGTTAATTCATAACCTCTGTTTTCAATGGTACCAGCATTTGAAGTGATGGTTTTGAAACCTGAATTACCCTGAATGTTGCTTTGTAGCAAAAGTCTTTCGGTTTGCTTGTTGAAATAATCAGCTGTGAACGTAATTCGATTATCAAAAATAGAAAAATCCAAGCCTAAGTTGAATTGTTTGGTTTCTTCCCAAGTGAGGTTAAGGTTGGCTAGCGATTGAGGACTTATACCACTTTGGCCATTGTAGGGCGACCTAGAACTCCATTTGCCTGTCCATGTTTCATTGCCAATTTCCTGATTTCCCACTACACCATAGCTCCCTCTCAACTTCAATTGGTTAAGCCACCGAGTATCTTGCAAAAAACTTTCGTTGTGTATGTTCCATGCTGCAGAAACAGAGGGAAAGTTGCCATAACGCGTTTCCGGACCAAATCGCGAAGAGCCGTCAATTCTTCCTGTTACGCTTATAAGATAACGATTGTCATAACCATAATTGATTCGCATTAAATAAGAAATCAGACTGAACCTCGAACCTGTTGATTGAGCAGCCGTAACTGTGGCGGCGTTAGTTAGTTTGTATTTATCATTTACAGTAAATCCTTGTCCATCAATGGTGGAAGATAATATGTCATTGGTCTGCCACGTAAAACCTCCTAAAACATTGAAGTCATGCTTATTGATAATTTTGCTCCAATTTATGGTGTTTTCATTTATAACATTGGTTTCCTGAAAGGTTGCAAAAGTGGCCAGTCCGTCGTTAGTTTGGTTGTACCCTGCGGGAATAAATGCCTCTTCTGTCAAGGAGCTATAATCAACAGCCAAAGAGGATCGCACTGTAACACCAGGAATGATTTCCCATTTCATAAATCCTTGCGTCTGAATTCTGTTACTAGTAGATTCGTTTACATATTCATTAGCTATGAGCAATGGATTTTCTAATGCCCACCAGCCATTATGACTAAAAGGGTTGGTGTAGGAGCCATCTTGATTATACAATGGCGCTGTAGGATCCCATGCTTGTGCGTTCACAACCACGCCATATTCATCGTTCTCACCAATTGTTCTTTGATGTTTACCCAAACCGTAATAAAATGTACCACCAATAGAAAATTTTTCATTTACCTGGTGGTCTAGGTTGAATCTACCTGAAAATCGCTCAAAGCCCTGCCCAATTTGAATGCCTTCTTGATTGAAATAATTGCCACTCATGTAGAACTGTGTCTTATCATTTCCGCCACTGGTGCTCAAATCAAGATTGTTGGTAGTGGCTGTTCGGAATAAGGCATCATAAACATTGTGATAAGGTGCAGTGTCAGGATCACCAAGAATACTATTCCAGTAATTTTCACCCAAACCATCATTTTCAGCTGCAACATTCAAAAACTCTATCCATTGTTTTGAATTCATCATTTCCGGTGTATTGGCTATATTGGAAATACCGGTGTAATAATTCAAGTTGATTTGTGATTTGCCAGACTCACCACGACGAGTATTAATTAAAATAACGCCATTGGCACCTCTTGATCCATAAATAGCCACCGCAGATGCATCTTTCAACACAGTGATAGATTCAATATCAGCCGGATTGATGTCCGCAAGCGGGTTTGTGGGCTGAATGTTTGAATTTAATGCCGAATTGTTGCCAGTAACCACCGGTATACCATCGATGATATACAAAGGTTGGCTGCTGGCAGAGATAGATGTGGTTCCTCTTATGTTTACATTAATGGCCGCACCAGGTGTTGATGATGGTGAAGAAATGTTCACCCCAGAACTCAGTCCCTGTAGTGCTCCATCAAAGCTATAATTGGGTACATTTTCAATTTGATCTGTGTTTATGGTAGAAATGGCACTGGAAATATCTTTCTTTTTCTGTTGGCCATAGCCTATCACAACGAGCTCTTCCAATTGTCGAATGTCATTGACTAAAGTAACATTTATAACATTTTGGTTGCCCACCGGAATTTCTTCTGCTATGTATCCCACCAATGAAAATATAAGTACATCCTGCGGACTTTGTACTTCCAATGTATATTTACCGTCAATGTCGGTGACGGTGCCTGTGGCCTTTTCTTTAACAATGATGTTAACGCCCGGTAAGGGAGATCCATCATCAATTGAGGTAACGGTTCCAGTAATGGTTCTTTCTTGAGCCATAACCGAAAACGCCATTACCGATAAAATTGAAATCAGTAATATTGTCTTCATTTGAATAAGAAGTTAGATAATTAAGAAATGATAAAATGAGCTACAGTGATTAACGAAAGCAGCTTTTGAGAAGATGTAATTATTTTAACTAACAGTCGAAGATTGGCTGTAGACCTCTTAGATTGAGCGGTTTAAATGTAAGAATAAACATTTCAGTTATAAACCTTAAGTTGTAATTAATATCAATGGAAGCTTGAAGTAAATAATTTATTTTCAAATGCACAAGACCTACATAAATTAAATGCTAAATTCGTTAAAATTTTACTATTTTTTGCGAATTTACTACTATTTGATCGCTTTTTCTGATCAATTGAATTATAAAAACTCCTTTACCATTGATGTCCACAATATGATCACCTTGTCCTAATTCGATTTCCTTTGCCAGAACTCCAGATGACTTGATGAGTCTAAAGATGCAATCGTCGTGAACATAAACATTCACTGTCGATTCAGTTATTGTTGGGTAAATAAGGTAATCAGTCTCGGTGGGCTCAATACTTGTAATGATCGTCTCAGGAGCTGATTCATACTCATAATCGGGATCTTCTTTCAGCAAAGTCTGACCGACCGAGATATGATTTTCATTGTTTAGTACATAGATCTCCAACTGATCAAAACTTGCATTGTTACGAGGATTAACCCCGGCTTTTACAGTAAATGCTTCATGGAAATCAGAAGTATTTTTTACTACTACAGTGCCAAATCTTCCATCAGCCTTTAAATAATTATTGTCTTCCTGCTGAAATAAACTGACCCAGGAATTACTGCCTGGATACATGGCGTATGCCAGATCATTTGCGCTAAGAGCATAAAGCCCGTTAAGGGTATTGTTCTCATAAAAATTCTCCCTTCCTTGTTCAAATGCTTCAGGAGTTACTATACTGTTGGCCAATAAGCCCAAACCCTCCTTGTATACAAGCTGTCCATTGAAAGCAAGATTTGGCTCGCTCAGGTTGTTTTCACAATACATTTTACCTGCTAGCTTGCAGTCTTGACCAAAAAAAGCACTATAAACATGGTCGCGATGCATGTGGGATTTTAAAAGCTGACCTGTTGGGCCATTATTTAGGAAATCGTTCAATCCCTCAAAATTATTTTCGATAAAAACCAGATTCTTCGATCTTCTTATGGTATTTCTCAATTTCCATAAACTTTCATCATTGTTGTCGCTGGTAGCAGATAGCACGAGAGCATCCTTTTTACCCAAAGCACTCAATGCTTGCAACAAAGTGGCTGCTGTAAGTCGCGATGCACCGGTTATTATAATCAAGGTATCTTCTTGCGCAGCGATGGCTTGCACACAAGGAGAATTCTGATCGATCCAGTTGCTACCACAAAGCAAGATATTATTGTTGGTAGATTCTTCTACAACCGCCTGGCTACTGGTTTTTGGGCCTTCTTCGATTTCTGTGCTTATTAAATTTACACGCATACCTTGCGATAAATGTATGGCTCGATGACTACCTGTCCATTTATCATCTTCGGCAGAAATTTCAGACGGGATGTATATATACGCACCTCCATTGCCATACACCGTACCAATATTGTTTTCATCAATGGCTATGGCTGTTTGGTCATCACAAGCGATGCCTTTTATTTCAATGTCATTTTTAAGGAAATAATTGGCCTGCATACTGTTGAGTCTGGGCAGTCGACCACGTTCGAGAAAGTGCGTGTCGGTAATATATCCACTAAGTAATGGCGCAAAATCATCTGCTATAGTTATGTTTTCGTTAAACACATTTTCTAGACCTTCGAATGGCGTAAGACTTGATTTTTCGGCGGTATAGGTATATTGACCTAAAATAGCCATACCAGCTGAAGTGCCACCCATTACACCTCCTTGCGCGAATTTGTCGACTATGGCCTTTTCTACATCTGTATTGTTGAAATATAAATAGTAGATCCATTGATCCCCGCCTTTGAAAAAGAAAGCGTCATAGGTCATTAAAGAATCGTAAATGCCGTCAGCATCTTCGGTAACACGAGCAGAAAATTCAAAATTTCTGGCACGAGTCGCACCAAGTGAAACAAAGTAATTTACCAGCCATTCAGGATCATTGCCCGCCGTGCTGCTTATAATGGCTATACGTTTGTTTTCCGCCTGATCTACCATCCACCGGTAAGGATCATCGCTCCAGCCGTTATTGCTTTCACTGCCACCTCCTACGAGTAAGAGTTTTCCCTGGCCGTGGATTTGAGTAGATAATAGGATGAGAAATGGGATAAAAAGTAAATATTTCACTGTTGTAATTTTTTATAAGATGGACAAATATGCTAAACAAAGCTTAAAAAAAAGCTTTCGCTACAATTGAAAACAAAAATTAATCTATGAACTCAGGAATTGTAGATTGTGTTTTTGTCTTAACTTACTACTTCTGCTACTTTAAAATTAAAACTTCTGGCATAGCAAATTTAAGAGATTTATAATATTTAGGATTTATCAATATGAAACTTATGGGTTTTTTCTTGATATTAATGAATATATTCAATAATTATCGAATGATATTTAAAATTTAGATAATATATGGTTAAGAACGTGATTAAGTATTTTATTTTGGTAATATTTTCGGGGTACATTAGTTGTAGCACACCTGAAAATACCGTAAAACCTGATTTTGATGGGTTGAAAATTGAATTACAAAAATTGGTTGATGCTTTTGATGGAGATGTAGGAATTTATGTTTTCCATTTACCCTCAGAAAACGAAATTGCCATTCAAGCAGACGAGTTGTACCCTACAGCAAGTCTTATCAAAGTGCCAATACTCATGTCTTTATTTCAAAAGATTGTTGATGGGGAAATTGATTATCAGGAAGATCTCATTTACACAAATGCATTAGAACTGTATGCCTATGAAGATACAGAAGGAGTGATTGGGAATTTTAAGGATAGTGCTGAAATCAAACTTAAAAAATTAGCCGCTTTAATGATCTATTTTAGTGATAACAATGCTTCATTGTGGCTACAAGAAAAGGTAGGTACAGAATATATTAATACCTGGCTTGAATCAAACGGTTTCCCAAAAACCAAAGTAAACAGTCGAGCTCCAGGACGTGAGGAACAAAGAAAGCTTTTTGGATGGGGTGAAACTACCCCCAAGGAAATGACAGAGATGTTGGTAAAGATATCTCGAAGCGAAATTATTAGCAGGGATGCATCTCAGGAAATGTCAAGGATTTTGAGTAATGTTTATTGGTATGGAGAATCTATCTCACAAATACCTCCTGAAATACAGGTGTTTTCAAAGCAGGGAGCTGTAAATGCTTCTCGGTCTGAAGTCTTGTTTGTAAATGCGCCCTCCGGACCATATGCTTTTTGTGTAATCACAAAAAACCAGTCCAATATAAGTTGGGAATATGATAATGATGGTTATATGCTCTTGCGGCAAGTTTCGGCATTGTTATGGAATCATTTTGAACCTGATTATGATTGGAGGCCTTCCGAAAAAATGCAAAAACAATGGTGGTAAACAATATGTATTTTACTGTGACTTGGCGAGGGGCTAGAAAGGAAAGCAAGTTGGATGAACAATGAAACAAGCTATGGATTAGGTGCATCAATATATACAGCTGACATCGAAAAGGCCAGGCAAATGGCCGGAAAGCTAGATTGTGGATCGGTTTTTATCAACGATCTGGTAAAATCAGGTGCGGGATATCCATTTGGTGGTGTCAAAAACTCTGGCTATGGCCGTGAGCTTTCCTATTTTGGCTTGCATGAATTTACCAATATTCAAACCGTATTTGTTGGTTCTTAGTTCTTTTGTAGTATCAATTTCAGAAAATAATACAAGCCTCGGCATTTATATGTATGATGTGTTTATTTCATGTTGTTTCAATATACATACTTGATAATTGGTATTTTAACTCGTATTATTCATGCTTAATTTTACCCGCATCCTCATGAACAAAGTCTTGATTCTTCTCCTTTGTATTGGTCTATATACAGCCTGCAATAATGGTGAAAACCAAAAGAACCTTTCAAAAGAAAACGCTCAAATTCCTATTGTAAGCTCTATATTGGAGGATAAGGAAAGTTTTTATTATATCGATTTTGAAGGTTATCCGCAAATGGAGTCAAGTCTGCCCATTGGTGTATTTGACTCAGGAACAGGAGGTCTTACCGTACTTGATGCTTTGGTTAGGTTTGATGAGTTTAACAATGATCAGCTGGCTGAGGGTTCCGATGGAGTGCCTGACTTTAGCCGGGAGCGCTTTATATATCTGGCCGATCAAGCAAATATGCCCTATGGCAATTACAGTAGTGAAAAAAATGTAGATCTGCTGGTCGAACATATTATCAAGGATACGCACTTTCTGCTTTCTGATAAATATTATGCGCAAGTACAAGGTGACGAACTCATCAAAAAGCAACCGGTTAAAACTATTGTAATAGCCTGTAATACCGCTACTGCCTATGGTAAGGAGACTATTGAAGAATTCTTGCAGAAAACAGGCATTGAAATGAAAGTAATCGGTGTAATAGATGCCGGGGTACGAGGCGCTTTGGAGGTGTTTGAAAAGGAGGGAGGGCATGGTTCCATTGGTGTGCTAGCTACGGTTGGCACCATTAGTTCTGGAGGATACGAACAAACAATCTTCAAACTCAAAGAACATAATGGCTATAGCGGCAATATTCAGGTTTTCAATCAGGGTGGGCATGGTATAGCAGAAGCAGTTGATGCTGAGCCGGATTATATTAAGTTTGCTTTGAAAAAGCCCAGGGAAGATTACCGCGGGCCAGGGTTGAACCATGCGGAATTTCCCATTGAAAAATCATTGTTAGATGCATATCAGTTTGATTTTAGCAATGGTAAAGTTCTTTGTGACACAGAACAGGTGGATGCTTGTCAGATATTACAGCTTAATGATGCAGAAAATTATATGCGCTACCACTTGGTATCGTTGCTGGAACAAATGCGGAAAGCAGAAAATGCTGAGCCGCTGAAAGCATTGATTTTAGGTTGTACACATTACCCTTATCTAACCCAAGAAATCAGGAAAATATTAAATGAGTTGTATGACTTTAAAGATGGAGATGCCTTTCGATATCGACATTTGATGCATGAAAAAATTGAGATTATTGATCCTGCTGTAAATGTGGCTAGGGAACTATTTTATTATCTTAAAGAAAAGAACATGTTCAATGCAACTGGTGATATGGCTGAAAGTCAATTTTTTATCAGCGTACCCAATGTAGGCAATCCCAATGCTAAGCTTGATGCCGACGGACGTTTTACCTATGAATACAAATACCAGAGAGTGCCAGGTGAAATACAGGAATATGTAAAAGTGGTACCCTTTAGTCATCAAAACATACCAGTCGAAACTATATCGAGATTGGCGGGCACAATACCCGCTACCTATTCATTGATCAGGGAGTTTCAAAAACCAAATTCAACCGAAGGGGATTTGTCGTTAAAGGCAAAGGTTCCAGATCAGTAAAGGCGATCTAAGTCCTTTAAATCAAAAAAATGACAATGAAATAAAGCAAC
>DAIQNU010000032.1:0-16961 GCA_036788235.1 Cyclobacteriaceae bacterium | reverse complement strand
TTCTTTGCTTACTTTCTTCATCAAGGAAGAAAGTAAGACCCGTCCGGTCAGGACAATTAGAAGAATGTGAAACACTTTCAATCGGCTTATTTAAGCGTGTGTCCATTAAAATAACAGTAGAACCTTTATTTTTATCATTGCATGACACAAACAAAAGCCTGGATTCAGGCATTCAGACTTCGTACCCTGCCTCTTGCGCTGGCAAGTGTCGGAATGGGTAGTTTTTTGGCTGCTTTCGACAGGCTTTTTTCATGGCCAGTGATGTGGTTAAGTATTCTTACTACCTTGTTTTTACAGATATTATCCAATCTCGCCAATGACTATGGCGATAGCATACATGGTGCAGACCATTCTGGCAGAACAGGCCCTGCCCGCGCAGTTCAATCCGGAATACTCAGTCTGGCTGCCATGAAAAAAGCCATCATATTGTTTGGAGCGCTTTCTTTTTTCAGTGGTTTGGCTTTAGTAAGTATCGCTGTTGGGCAATCCATTACGATATTCTTGCTATTTATATTATTGGGATGCTTGGCAATTGCTGCGGCAATTACATACACATCGGGCGACAGACCCTATGGTTATGCAGGCCTGGGTGATATTGCTGTGCTTATATTCTTTGGTTTGCTAGGTGTAGCTGGCAGCTACTATCTTCATACCGGTAGTATTCATTTGAATATATGGCTTCCCGCTTTAAGTGTAGGCTTGCTATCAACGGGTGTGTTGAACGTTAACAATATACGCGATATAGAATCGGACAAGCAGGCAGGGAAGAAATCTATACCGGTAAGAATTGGTCGAGAGAATGCCATTATCTACCATTATTTTCTTTTGATTTTGGCCATTTTGGCAGCCTCGGTATTTACATGGCTCAATTATCGACACCCCGTTCAATTTATTTTTGTTTTAAGTTTGCCGCTTTTTTGGATAAATGCCAAAGCCGTAAAACATAAATCAGATGCCAAATCTTTAGATCCATTTCTGAAACAATTGGCACTAAGTACTTTATTGTTTATACTGCTTTTTGGTGTTGGTCTTATTATCTCTACAAACCTACATCAGCTATAATTTGATGAGATTTGAAGCTTACCATAGCTTTGCAGATGGTAAGCAATTCCTTATATTTGTTACATAAATTTTTGCACCTTGAGTATAAAAAAGAATATCAAAATCAGCTGTACGGTTTGTCCCGGTAAATCACAATCAATGATGGGTGAGTTATCAAAGGAGGAATTAGAGCTGATCTCCTTGCACAAAACCTGTATTCGATACAAAAAAGGCCAAACACTTTTTTATGAAGGCACCCGCCCAATGGGTCTGTTTTGCATCAATTCAGGTAAAGTTAAAGTCTTCAAAATAAGCTCTGATGGTAAGGAGCAGATATTGAATTTAAACAAAACAGGAGATTTTCTGGGTTACCGTGCTTTAATTTCGGAAGAATTTTACAATGCTTCTGCCACCGTTCTCGAAGAAGGTGCCATTTGTTACATTCCCAAAACTGATTTTATAAATATTTTAAATGCCAACCCACAATTCTTTAGCAAAATGATGAAGAGAATTTGTCATGAGCTGGGAGTAATGGAAGAAAAACTAGTAACAATAGCCCAAAAATCGGTAAGAGAACGATTGGCAGCTACTTTACTCATGCTTAAGGAAACCTATGGCATGGAAGGCGAAGATAGTGATTTAATTGATATTGCGCTTTCCAGAGAAGACTTAGCAAATATCATAGGTACTGCAACTGAAACGGTCATCAGGCTGTTATCAGATTTTAAAAACCAACAGCTGATTTCACTTCAGGGCAAGAAAATAAAAGTTTTGAATCCAAAAGCACTGATCCGAGAAGCAGATTTTTACGGTCGTTAAGCCATTTCCCTTCTTTTTAGCAATTTTCCCCTTCTATTCTAATATGACATAGGTCATATTTTTCTTTGATGGCAATCATTACTATTACATGAAGATAATAGGTTCTTTGTGCCTTTGATATGGTAAATTTCGTTTTATTATCATATCAAAAATTTATACTACCATGAAAAAGATTCTCGTCCCTACTGACTTTTCAGAATTTTCAGGCCATGCCTTTCACCTGGCATGCCAAATGGCAGAAACCGCAGAGGCGGAAGTAATCACTTTGCATGTGCTTGATCTGGCAGGTTTTATTGACTTCTCGGCAGCAGGCAATTCTTACACAATGCTTGGCGCCGGAGCTGGTTTAGGATTTGATGAGACCATGATGGAAAACCTCATGGAGACTGCCAAAGAAAAAATGTCAGAATTTATAGGCAAATATCATCCTTATCCAAATAAACCAGTTACTGAACATATTGAATTTGGAAATGCTTATCAGTATATCATAGGCTTTGCGAAGGAAAATCATGTAGATCTGATTGTAATGGGCTCTAAAGGATCAGGAGGACTGGAAGAGTTTTTGGTGGGCTCAAATACAGAAAAAGTGGTGCGCCACGCCAAATGTCCTGTACTTACCGTGAAACGCCCTGTTGAATTTTCTCAAATTAAAGATTTGGTTTTTGGTTCTGATTTCACTGAGGAATATGCTTGTATAGCAACTGAGCTGCTAAAAATACAAAAAATATTTAACGCAAAAATCCACCTGGTTCGCGTAAACACGCCGAACAGTTTTGTGTCGACGCGAGAATCAACAAAGCTCATTAAAGATTTTGTTGCAAAGCATCATATAGAAAACTACACCATAAATATTTATGATGCCCATGTAGAAGAAGATGGTATTGTGCACTTTGCGCAAGATATTGATACAGGAATGATTGCTATTGCTACCCATGGCCGCACTGGAATCATGCATTTACTCAGTGGAAGTATTGCAGAAGATGTTGTAAATAATGCACGCAGACCCGTTTGGACATTCAAACTACGACAGGCAAAAGAGCAATAAATAATTGATCATGGCTAAGACACTTGTAGCATTGGAAGAAGATTTGGGCTTTAATACAAATGTAATCAACATTTGCAAAGACCTTTTCCAGGATATTGAAGACAATCTCTTTGTAGGGCTATTGGTAAAAGATCTATCCTATATCACCACTTTGTCAAATTATATGGGTGAAGCTTCCCTAACTGATCAAATGCCCTTTGACTTACTAAGCGATGAAGACAAGCAAAAAGCCGAGGTCATTTCTATATTCGAAAATAAGGTAAGAAGCTCAGGCCTGAAGTATGAAATATATAATGATTTCAGATTGACATCGCGCGAACTGGTAAAGCAAAGTACCTATGCCGACTTACTCATATTGAGCTATCAGGCATTTATAAACAACATTTCAAAACAACCAGACACCTCGCTCATTTACCAGATCTTAAAAGGCTCGCGATGCCCGGTAATGATCTTGCCCACCGGAGTGAGTAAGATTGATAATATAATTTTTACCTATGATGGTAAAGAATCTTCTGTATTTGCTATAAGAGCTTTTAGCAATTTGTTTTCGCGTAGTTGCCGTGACAAGGAAGTATCTATTCTCACAGTAATGCCCTCAGTAGACGAAGAAATAAAAAATGAAAAACTACTACTAAATTTTGTCAGGCAACATTTCAATAATGTAGGCGTGCAAATGCTGGAAGGCAGTAATATTTCTGAAGAAATCAGTAACTTTGCCAGCTCGGTAAGTAATACAATAGTGGTAATGGGAGCCTATGGACGCAGTCATATAAGCAATCTTTTACTACCGAGCGTTGCCAAAGACATCTTAAAAAAGTCGCGCATTCCTCTATTTATCGCGCATCGATAATAAAACATATGGCCAAAAAAAATACATTTAAAAACAGGGAAGGTGTTGTTTATTCTACAGATCCTGATTTTAATTATCAGGAAGGTGAAACTGACGAACCCGAAACCTTGGCACCCAACCAGCAAAAACTTATTGTAAAAACCGACAAAAAATCGCGCGGTGGAAAAACAGCTACACTGGTCGAAGGATTTGTAGGTAAGGAGAATGACTTGACAGATCTCTCCAAATGGCTGAAATCCCGTTGTGGTGTCGGAGGATCTGCCAAAGATCAAATAATTATTATTCAAGGCGATCTGAAAGATAAAATATTTGACTTATTAACCGGCCAAGGATATAAAGTAAAAAAATCTGGCTAAATCAGTCCATACAATACTTCTCAATTTCTCCTTGTGCCGCTGTATGACCAAGTGCTTTGGCCTTGGTCAAATATGTACATGCCTCTTGATTCTTCTCAGCCTCTATACTAACCAAGCCTAAATAATACCAGGCCGCTGCATTGTCAGCATCTATGTCTACCACCGACTTGAAAGATCTACCAGCTTGATCGAGGCTATCGACCAGATAATAAGCCCTGCCCAGATTAAATATTGTCAATGGATTTTCATTTTCAAGCTTCAAAGCAAATTGAAAATCAGAAATAGCCTCAAAATATCGTCTAAGTTGATAATACGTATTGCCCCGGTTAAGATAAATATCCGCAATTGAAGGCTTTATCGAAATAGCTTTGTTAAAATCCTGAAGTGCTCTACTATGATCATTCAGATGGTACCGGGCATTGCCACGATTGTACCAGCTTTTATAGTCACTGCTATCACATTGTATGGCTTTGTCATAATTTTGAATTGCTTTTAAATAGTCATGCATCTCAAAATAAACCACCCCACGCATATTGTAAGCAGTAGCCACGTCAGGCTTTTTCAATATGGCCTGGCTGAGGTGTTTTAAAGCCAATTCCATTTTGCCGTTCTGAAGTTGTTGGGCGGCATTTTCGACATCCTCTTCGTAAGTGCCTCCGCAAGCTCCCATAAAAAAGAGCAGAGCTAAAAAACTATATCTATTTATTGACATTTTCTCGAAAAAAATTATTTCCTGTTTACTTTATGTTTATTCACTGATTTTCAACAACCTTGTTGAAGTAATTTTATTATCAAATTCAAGGCGGCAAATATACACCCCAGGTTCTACAGGTGTGCCAGTGGCATTGGTACCATCCCAGCTCAGTAAATTCTCGCCGCGGTATGATTTACTCCACAACAAGGTCTTTATATATCTGCCACTAGCATCATAGATACGTGCTCTAACATTACCATTAGAAGGTAATGAAAAAGGAATATCTATTGCATCGACAAATGGATTTGGATAAGGATTACCCATGGCGACTTCATTTTCGGCATTGGCCCTTTCCAATGGTAAAATATCGGTATATCGTGCTCTAAACATTCCATTACCGTGGGTTGCAGCTACTACCAGACCATCAGCGTAACGGTAATCGACCATATTGACCACCATATTCCCAATCAGTTCATTGCTTTCGCGTGCCCATTCTGTAGCCATGCCATTAAGATCGGTAGTGGTATATAATCCTGTGCTGGTAGCGGCAAAATATCGAATGTCACCATTCTGCAACGGCGCCATGCATAGCCATCTAACTGAGGGTCCTCCTCCACTTCCATCGGGGTTTTCTTCCAGATTGCCAGAAACAGCCTCAAAAGTCGCTCCACCATCCGTAGAACTGAAAATACTTTGCACATTGTAATTTGAAAATGCTACCATTACATGATTTGCATTGGTTCGATCTACTGCCAAGCAGGTTACATATCCTTGGTTTGGAAACATTGAAGCAGTGATTTCACTTATTGCATAACTATTGGAATTGGCATTGTCTATTTTAAAAACTCTGCCGTTGGTTGTGCCATAATAAACAACATCAGAAGGCTGCCATGAAACTGTTAAAGCAGATATCTGTCCGCTGGGTACTGCAGAACGATCTAGCGAAGTCCAATTGAGCGAGGTGGTGACTTGCTTGCCAGCTATAATTTGTCCAAGATTATCGTTACGCCATACTGAATGGCCACCTGCCAAATACATTCTATTACTATTATTAGGATCCAGTACGTAAGGGTTAACAAAGAGATAAGGTTGATTAGGCCTATTGGCTGCACCCGTGGGATCAACTCTTGCAAAGGAGGTTACCGAAAGCTGGTTATTTAAGGTAAGTCGGTAGATTTGACTATTTTGAAAAGCTACATAGTAGTAAAACCCTTCTTCAGCCACTGCACAAAAACCGCCATCGCCAGATAGCAGCCTGTTCCAACTTCTAATCGCATCAGGATCGGTAGCAGCCACGGTACCATTGTCTTGAGCTCCTCCCATAATAACACCACCCGGACGGCCATGTTCAAGTGCCATAGTGTAGAACTGTGTAGTATAGTATCCATTGTTCAATGGCCGCCATGAGACTCTTGGCGCCCTGCAATTTTCTGTAATAAAAAGTCCACCATCATTTGCCGTGATCATTCTTGATGGATTAGAAGGGTAGAATAGAATTTCGTGCTGATCAACATAGTGGTTGGGATATACTGCAGCAGTATTGGCTGTATCGTAGCCGCCTATCCAGACATGGTTGGTAGAGCTACTGTAGCCATCGGTCGACCGGTAAAGATTGGTACCTCCGATGAAAACTAAATTATCATCATTGGGATGCACTTTTATCACCATATTGTATGAACCCTGTGCATTGAAATCCCCTACTTGTCCACCATAAGCGGGCAAATTAGTACTGCGATTGAGCCATCTGCCCCCGGGGCCCGTTCCATTTCCTGATAAAAAATTATATTCAAAAAGAAAATCATCGCCGGCATGCATTAAAAAGTATAGTTTATTCGGGTTGGAAGGGCAATCGGCAATAACAATACGCCTAAAACCTTGCGGCAATGTAAAATTTGAAATTCGAACCCAGTTGATACCATTTGCTGATCGGAATACGCCTGATTGAGGTGCATTGTTTCCATTGAGTCCTTCTTGCGATAGAGTGGCATAAAAAACACCATTGTTTGTTCTTACAATATCGGTATAGGCAGATAAATTGGTGTTGTTGAGGTTGGTGGAGGTTGGTGCACTTGCACCCAATACCAGATCCCAACTTTCACCTCCATCTATAGAGCGCATTATTCCTCCAACTACAGCTGCATACACCTCATCTTGGGTTTGGTTAGCAGGGTTGGTAACAATGCGCCAAACATATTGAAAAGGGTTGGTAAACAGGGTAACATTATCAGATACGGTCGAGTGAATCTGCTGCCAACTCAAGCCATTATCCTCTGATTTAAACAAGCCATCTCCCCTAAAAGGTGCATTGCCACCGGCAGCTGAATTCCCAATGACCTCTCCGCTACCATAGTACCAAGTGTCTTGTTTTCCGTTTCGCAGATCCTGAGCTATGCAGGTAGCACTGTGTATACTCATGGGGCTGGTTACCTTATCCCATGACTGACCACCATTGGCACTACGCCACATCCCTCCAGATACGCCTCCTGCCAGCATTACATTTTCATTGCGAACATCCATAGCTAATGCACGGGTGCGCCCGGCATAATTGAAGGGACCAGCCTGTGCCCAGCTTTCTACCTGACCAGATTCTGAAATTCTGAAAGCACTTTCAGTCTGCCTTGGATGGCTTTGTGCAAATAAAAACTCTTGTCGCTTTATATCATGTGGTACAAGTCCTGTGGATGGATCAATCAGTCTGCGAATTTCAAACTTTGCCCGAGCTTTTGGATCTTCTTGGGTGCCGATTGATGACGGTTGCTGCACGAAGTCCGGCATGTCAAAAATCGGTGGGTCTGGTACAGTAGCAAGCCTTTTTAAGCCAATATCCAGAACCAATAATCCCAAGGTCACTAACAGCATCCAAAGGGTTCCAGAAAACAAATACTTACGCATAAAATAACTTTGTTACATATTATATTGCCCTTTGACAAACCAGAAAAAGGCTTGTTTAGGCAATATCAAATGCCTAAAAGACAATGATACAATGAATAAAAGCAAAAAAAAAGGCGGTAACCATTTGGCCCGCCCCTTTCATATTTTAATAAGAATCTATTACTCTTTTATTATCAGATTAATCTTATTAATTCTACCAGAAACCAACTCACCCGTTTCATAGGCTGTGTCGTCATTCGACATTTTTTTATGTGTCGCCCGTACATAGTACGATTGAGTTTTTAAACTCTTAAAATTGGCGACCCCCTTTTTATCAGTTACCATTTCGGCTACAGCGTTTTCATCTTCTTCGTAGTCATCGTCATTGGCGTATAACTTAACAGTAGCGCCACTTACCACATTGCCAATATTGTCAAGTACAGTAAGACGAAGATTGGTTGGTAATAATTGTTTGCTGGATGTAAATGAAAAACACATAACAACAGCAATGAACAAAAAGAAAATAGATGTCTTTTTCATAGTAGTGAAATTAAATAATTAACCGATGGCAATTCTTTTGAACGCAGAAACCGTCAATCCTTTGTTTACTTTATCAAGGTATTGAGCAATGGTCACCGAATTGTCTTTTACAAATTCTTGGTTCAATAACGTATTTTCTTTGTAAAACTTGTTCAACTTACCCAAAGCAATTTTCTCAAGCATTTGTTCGGGTTTGCCATCAGCTCTGGCTTGTTCTTTACCGATCTCGATTTCTTTTTCAATTACAGTTGGATCAACCTCGTCTTTATCAACTGCCACAGGATTCATAGCAGCAATTTGCATTGCTACGTCCTTGCCGGCATCGGTAACATCCGCACCACCTACATTTTTAAAGGCCACTAATACACCCAATTTGCTACCTGCATGGATATAGGAGATAACTTTTTCAGCTTCCATTTTTTCGTATGAAAGAATTTCAATTTTCTCACCGATTTTACCTACAAGTTCGATAATCTTATCTTCAATGGTAAGATTACCAACCTTTTGAGCTTTAAGATCCTCAATATCAGCAGGTTTTTGTGCGTAGGCAGTTTCGATGATCAATTCACCAAGGCTCTGAAAATCAGCATTTTTAGCCACAAAGTCGGTTTCACAACCTACTGCTATGAGTACAGATTCGGTTTGATTTTCGTTAGACTTTATAAATACCGAACCTTCGGTCGTTTCGCGATCTTGTCTTTTAGCAGATACTTTTTGACCTTTTTTGCGCAATATTTCGATTGCTACATCAACATCGCCATTAGCTTCCGTAAGTGCTTGTTTGCAGTCCATCATGCCTGCACCAGTGATTTTTCTTAAGTTATTTACTTCTTGTGCTGTAATTGCCATAGTATTGTTTACTTAATGGTGTTTTCAGTTAAAAAAAAATGAACACCCGGGAGTGCCCCTGTCGATGTTCAATTTTATTATGGTCTTATAGCTGCATTATTCTGCAGATTTTTCTGTTACTTCTACTTCGTCAACTTCCCTTTTAGTATCTTCATCTTCTTTAAGCTTAGCGTCTTCTTTGTCACGCTTACGCTCCATCAGTCCTTCTTCTAGTATGTTGCTGATATACTGAGTCAATATTTGTACTGACTTCCAGGCATCGTCGTTGCCAGGTATAGCATAGTCTACTATTTCAGGATTTGAGTTTGTATCAACAATACCAAAAACAGGAATGTTTAATTTTTGCGCTTCGCGAATTGCGATATGCTCACGTTTGATATCTACCACAAACAAAGCTGCTGGTAAACGAGTAAGATCGGTAATACCACCAAGTATCCGCTCAAGTTTTTCCTTTTCGCGGGTGATCATTAATCTTTCGCGCTTGGCCAGGTTAAGATAGGCCTCGTCTTTCATAAGCTTATCAATTGAAGAAAGCTTTTTGAGCGACTTGCGTATGGTTGCAAAGTTCGTAAGCATACCACCTAACCAACGCTCAGTAACGTAAGGCATTTTAAGACGTCTTGCTTCTTCGGCAACGATGTCTTTAGCTTGTTTCTTAGTAGCAACAAACATGATCTTACGACCTGATCTTACTATAGTTCTCATCGCTTCTGCGGCATCTTCAAGGCAGACGATGGTTTTGTTAAGGTCAATAATATGAATTCCGTTTCGCTCCATAAATATATATGGTGCCATACGCGGATCCCATTTTCTTGTGAGGTGCCCGAAATGCACACCTGCCTCAAGGAGGTCTTTATATTCGATTTTACTCATCAGTTTCAGGTTGAAAATAAAACATTAACGTTTGCTAAACTGGAACTTTCTTCTAGCTTTGGCGCGGCCGTATTTTTTTCTTTCGACCATGCGCGGATCCCTTGTGAGAAAACCTTCCTTCTTAAGTGGAGGTCTGTTTTCGCTGTCTACTTTGCATAAAGCTCTGGTAATGGCGAGTCTGATTGCCTCAGCCTGCCCCTTGAAACCACCGCCATCGACATTCACTTTGATATCATATTTCCCTACTGACTCAATGGTGTGCAGGGGTTGCAATATGATAGTTTTGAGAATGTCAGAAGGAAAATACTGTTCGATGGTTTTATTGTTTACTTCAATGCTGCCATTGCCTGGCTGAAGGTAAATCCTTGCTACCGAGGTTTTCCTTCTACCGATAGTGTTAAATACTTCCATCTCTTAGAATTTAATTTCCTTAGGCTGCTGAGCTTCATGAGGATGCTCTGAACCAACATACAAATACAAATTACCAAATAGTTTACTACCAAGTCTGTTTTTTGGCAACATACCTTTTACAGCTTTCTCAATGATCAGCGTAGGATCCTTTGCAAACAACTGTTTTGGAGTTGCAAAGCGCTGTCCGCCTGGGTAACCGGTGTGCCTAGTGTACACCTTATTATCCCACTTCTTTCCAGTTAACCTGATTTTGTCTGCGTTGATGACAATTACTCTGTCACCACAGTCTACATGGGGAGTGTAGCTGGCCTTGTGCTTTCCTCTGATAATCCGAGCAACCTGGCTGGCAAGACGTCCTAAAATTTGTGATTCGGCATCCACTACCACCCACCCCTTTTCAGCGGTGGCTTTGTTTGCAGAAATCGTTTTGTAACTTAAATGATCCACTAATTTTACTTATTTTAAAGTTTAAATATGGTCTCCAAAAATGGAGCACAAAATTAGAGAAAAAAGGTTTACAATACAAAGCAGGATACTAAATAATGTTTTGACCTTCAATAAGATCTATTTAAAGCATTCTTTAGCATCATATTATTGAATTTATTAGCTGAACTTTTCCAATTGTTTTATCAATACACCAAAATCTTTCGGATAGGGTGCCTCTACTCTATGGCTTTCTCCTTTTAAGTCTTTAAATATTAGAGCATGTGCATGCAGTGCCACCCTACCCATTACTGGTCTTTCATCCTCATATTTATTTACCTTATACTTCTTTTTATATTCCGACAAATAAAAAGGTTTTCCGCCATAGCTTTCGTCGCCAGTGATGGGTGAGCCCAAACTCGCCAAATGAATTCTGATTTGATGCATTCTTCCAGTTACTGGTCGACACTCAACTAATGTATGCCTTCTATAATTCTTTACCTTATTAAATATAGTGTATGCATCTTTGCCTTCGGTTTTGTCAATTTTCACCAGCCCATTCGGTAAAATACGAATGGCCTTGTCCACCTTCTCATTATTATAAGTGACAATACCATCAACTACAGCATGGTAAAGCTTTTCCACTTGCCTATGTTCAAATTGCATTGACATGTGCCTGTAGGCAAATTGATTCTTTGCAATGGCCAAAACGCCTGAAGTTTCCTTATCGAGCCTATGACATACCTGTGCATCAGGTACATATCCTTTAGCTTCATCAAGAATATTAACAGGCGTAGAACGGTCAAACAAAGTTGACATATATTCAGGCTTATTAATTATTACCAAATCATTATCTTCGAAAAGTATACTTTCTTTAAAATAGTAGCGCTGCATTCTTAAAATATTTATAACAAAAATTGATATAATATAAAGTGTTAATTAATTCTGACTAAGAATTAAAAAGTTTTTTGAATTTTATTACATAAACCAGATATTGGTCATATATTGAAAACATCCTATTTAATATTATCGCAATTTTACCCCCGTATTTAAAAGTAAACAAAATTATGTTTTATCTTCTTTCTTCATTTTTCGTAATTGCCTTAATGATGGCAGTGGGAGTTAGTTACACGATATCAGTATATATCGAGAAACTTTTCAAAAATAAATAGACTGTTTGACAGTTTAGATTAATTATCCGGGTTTTGGGCTAAAAAAATCGGATGGGTGTTAGTAGGGATGAATTGTGAAAAGGCTCACTCAATTATTTTGATGGACTTCTTAAGTTTAAATTTAAACTCAGATCCAGAGCCGAGTACACTTTTTACTTTTATTGCTGAGCCATGACCCTCTAAAATGTGTTTTACAATGGAAAGACCTAGTCCACTTCCTCCTTTTTCTTTGGAGCGGCTTTTCTCTACACGGTAAAATCTCTCAAAAATTCGTTTGACGTGCTCTTGTGGTATTCCTAAACCATTGTCACGTACTACTATTTCTGCAAAAGCACCTTGTGCTTCAATACCTACTTCAACAATTGCCTGACCCTCTCTACGGTATTTTATGGCATTAGAAACTAAATTGACCAATACCTGGTAAATGCGCTGCCGGTCTGCCAATACAAAAATATCTGTTGGACAATAGGCAGCGAATCCTATACTCACTTCATTTTTATCGTATTTTTCATCGAATTGGTCAAAAACTTCTTTTACGAGCTCATAAATATTTATATGCTCAAATTCCATCTTAACCACTCCCGTTTCCATATGAGAAATTGTGAGTAGATCCTGCACCAATCTATCTAATCCATCGAGACTTTTGGCGGCTTTTTTCAAAAACTTTGTTCTTACGTTTTTGTCTTTGACGGCACCATCTAGTAAGGTATGAACAAAGCCCTGTGCGGCAAAAATGGGTGTTTTCAATTCGTGCGAAATATCGGCGATGAATTCTCGTCGGAAGGCTTCGGCTTTTTTGAGCTCATCAATTTCTTGCTGCTTATACTCTGCATAAGAGTAAATTTCCTGATTAATTCGCGAAAGCACATTACCATTTCCAGTAGGTACCTTACTCTCTACGAATGAAAAATCATCTTTACGAAGCTTATTGAGGATATCGTATATTTTCTTGATTTTAGCAAAAATATAAAACTCCAAAATGCTGAAAATCAATAGATACCCCGAAGAAAAGCCGATGATAAAACATACCAAAAGTGCATTAGTAGTTATTCCTTCAACAAGGGTAAGGAAGGCAGTTGTAATGGACGCAATGGATAATGAAAGTAGAATCGCCGCATTTCTTGAACTGGTAAGCATAGGCTATTAGTTCAACTCAAATTTATACCCGACACCTTTCACGGTTTTAATGTAGCCCTCCCCTATTTTTTCTCTTACTTTTCGAATGTGTACATCAACTGTACGAGCGAGTACATAAACATCTGAGCCCCAAATATTTTGCAAAAGATCGTCTCTGCTAAATACTTTATTGGGATTAAGTGCCAAAAAGAATAGCAATTCAAATTCTTTTTTAGGAAGGGTCACTTGCCTTCCACCATTAATTATTGTGTAACTGGTTTTGTCAATAATGAGATCGCCAATATTAATAATAGTATTGTCTCTCTTTTTTTGCACTCCTCTTCTGAATATTGCGCTGAGTCGACTCATTAAAGCACGTGGTTTTATCGGCTTAGTTATGTAATCGTCGGCACCTATGTCAAAAGCAGCTACTTCAGAATATTCCTCTGAGCGTGCAGTCAGAAAAATAATATATGTATGCTCCAACTCTGGCATCTCGCGCATTTGCCGGCAGGTTTCTACACCATCAATGTTGGGCATCATTATATCAAGCAAGACCAGATCAGGTATGAAACTTTCAAGGCAATCTAACGCCTGAACACCATCTGAGGCAGCTCGCACATCGTAACCTTCTTTTTTAAGGTTGTATTTTAGCAGCTCAAGAATGTCTGCATCATCATCTACGACAAGGATTTTTTTTCCTTTTTTGTCTCCCATTCCCTTTGCTTTTGTATGTATTGCAATTTTGTCGGCAATTTAGCATAAGACAATTTAATAATGTATACTTTTTTAACCAGGTAATTTACTGATAACAGAAAGTTAACCTGGGCTTCACATAGCGGTCATTTTGGTGGTTTGCGAGTTGCCCCTTTTTCATAATCTTTTATGTTGATCTCCAGGCCTCCAACAATCAAATTGGCACGTACCTTCAACGGAATCTTCAAATCATCGTCAGATATCCATGCTTTTACCGGGTTTCTCCCGGAAAAAAATTTGTTTTGAGGCACAATTGGAGAAATAACAAGCGCTTCGAAAGTGCCTATTTTGGTTTTTAGCTTTTCTTTTCCAAGGTATTCAATACCGATATGATAAACGGTGTCATCAAAAAATCCTTGAATTTCAAAGACATCGTTTATTTTTATAGTATCGAAATTTAAAGTTCGTAGGTAATAATAGCCACTTACAATGTCTTGCATGTTTTGTGATACAGGAAATACTTTTTTTTCTTTTAACTCTCCGGTATTTTTATCCAGTTTATTTGAAATTGCCTTGCCATTTTTATGGTCAAAATCTATAATTTCCTTTTTCTTGTACTTCCCTTCTTCGATGTATTGATAAAACTGCTGTGAAACTATGGCAGAGGTATCAATGTAGGAACCCCAGTTGTCTCTAATTTTTATGGCAACATCGAAAAAACCAACGGTGCGGCCATGAATATCTACCTTATAGCAAGGTCTGTTGTTCATTTTATGGACTTTGTCGTCAATAACCATAAGTGCTTCTCCGGCATTGATAACACCATAATTTACTTTATAGCTGATCTTTTCTCCCGGATGCAATGCCTTTTGGGGAATATGCCGATAGGACGAAGCCGCTTTCATGGCGACTAGACATATCATAAGGGGGAAAAATAAAGCTATATATTTTTTCATTTCAAGGCCAAAATTTATTGCTTTTCATGAGAACAAAAAAATCTATGCACTTTACCATACTCAAAAAACATGATAGTTTTTTTATGCTCATTTCACTAATTCAAAATTTACCAACAAATTTTTTGCTTTCGGTCATGTATAGCACATTCAAAATATGTACCACTAATTTCCAATGGTCGGATATATCTTTTTATAGCCTTCCAGCATTTGTTTGATATTGCCCTGATATTTCTTTGCCAGTTCTTCTTCAAGCAGATCCAAATCGGCACGGTAGCGAACATAGCCCATAAAAAAGCTATTGTTCAAATCTTCATTCTGCAGCATTCGTTGATACCCTATAAAATTATAGAGACCTAGTGTATCGAGTGTATTCACCATAGAAGTTATGGTTTGCTGTTTAAGAATTTCCTTCACTTCATCTTCATATAGTTCGTCCATGGCCGTATACAAACTGTCCAGCATATGCGTGGTTTTGAGCACATGTTGAGTAAAAAGCTTTTTGTCGTGCCAATACTGCTCATATTGAACGAGCTGAGGAGCATCTTCGCCATATTTTTGTTCCAAAAAAATAATACTCCCTTTTATGCCTATAAAAGTAGCGAGGTTTTCATTGAACTGAAGACTGTCTTTTACGAAAAGCGTACCATGGGTCAATTCATGAATAATCAACTCAGCCAGACGACCATCACTTCTAAATAACATATTAGATAATATTGGATCTTTGAGATAACCTAAAGTTGACCAGCCACTTGCATTGCCAATACCTGTATCGTAACCCTCAGCTTCCAAATGCTCCTTGAGTTTATACGCTCTTTCTTTATCAAAAAAACCTTTGTAAGAAAAAGTGCCAATAAGTGGGAAACGCCAAACTTTTGATTCGAACCTATAAGGCTCACAGGCCGAAACCACCCACATAAGCTCTTCCCCCTTTTGGTCGAACATGGTGGTGTAGTTGTCTGAAGGGTTGAGCCCCAAATTGTCAAAAGAAAAATTTCGAATGTCTTGCACAAGCCTTAACTTTTGCTTGAGCGAATCGGGATAATCGGGATCTGCAAGGAAATCACCTACAGGTTTGGCATTGAGCATAATATGGATTTGACCACGTGCCTGGCTTATTCCATAACTAACCAACTCATACTGCCAGATGATGATGACAAGCAGAAAGAGCATGAATCCAAAAAATATTTTTCTGATCATTGGCTTTTTATAATAAACGTAAAGATATCTGCTTTTAATTGCGCTGGCAAAATCGTTAATTGCATTCTGAAAAAAAGACTTGCATCTCAATTGTTGACCAAATAAAATTATGAGTGATAACAAAGAAAAACTGAAAGCACTACAACTCACCATAGATAAGCTGGATAAAACCTATGGCAAAGGTACAGTAATGAAACTTAGTGACAACCAGGTAGTAGATGTGCCGGCTATATCAACCGGTTCATTAAGCCTTGACATTGCTTTGGGTGTAGGCGGTATTCCCAGAGGGCGTATCATTGAAATTTACGGGCCGGAGTCTTCGGGTAAAACCACCCTGGCCATGCACTGTATAGCAGAAGCACAAAAAAAAGGCGGACTCGCTGCCATAGTTGATGCAGAACATGCATTTGATAAATCTTATGCCAAAAAACTCGGCATCGACACCGACAATCTATTGATTTCGCAACCTGACAATGGTGAGCAAGCCCTTGAAATCGCAGAACACCTGATCCGCTCAGGCGCCATTGATATTATTGTGATTGACTCTGTGGCGGCGCTGGTACCTAAAGGCGAGCTTGAAGGAGAAATGGGCGAAAGTAAGATGGGTTTGCAGGCACGACTAATGTCTCAGGCATTGCGCAAGCTTACAGGTACCATTAGCAAGACTGGCTGTGCATGTATATTTATTAACCAGCTTAGAGAAAAAATAGGTGTGATGTTTGGCAACCCGGAAACAACTACCGGTGGTAATGCCTTGAAATTTTATGCCTCTGTAAGGCTAGATATTCGTCGCATTGGTCAAATAAAAGAAAGCGCTGACAATATATTGGGTAACCGCACACGGGTAAAAGTTGTTAAAAATAAAGTGGCGCCTCCATTTAAAGTCGTTGAATTCGACATCATTTATGGCGAGGGGATTTCGAAAATTGGAGAAATAATTGACTTGGCTGTTGAGCTGAATATTATTAAGAAATCTGGTTCTTGGTTCTCTTACACAGACAATAAACTAGGTCAAGGTCGCGATTCTGTTAAAACCATTCTTTTGGACAATC
>DAIQNU010000031.1:12422-17008 GCA_036788235.1 Cyclobacteriaceae bacterium | reverse complement strand
TAATCAGCAAAGGCGTTAAGTTTAGCCCGGTAGTTATTAAGGAAAACATTTTTCCAGAGAAAAACATCTATCGTGATGAAAGTACATATAATGTTCAGGAAGAAGTTAACCTTATAGGTGATCTTATTCTTGAAAACTGGACAGACGATAGCCATACCAATGCGCTTTTGGAGAGTATGGTTAAAAACTATATTAACAAGCGCAATGAAATTGCCGGAAGATTCAAAAGAGACAAGTTCACTTTGGAAGTTGGCGATGAACTGCCTGCTGGTATCGTACAGTTGGCCAAAGTATATGTTGCTAAAAAACGTAAGCTAAAAGTTGGTGATAAAATGGCCGGTCGACATGGTAACAAAGGTGTGGTTGCCAAGATCGTTAGAGATGAGGATATGCCATTTCTCGAAGACGGCACGCCAGTAGATATAGTTAACCCACTGGGTGTACCATCGCGTATGAACATAGGTCAGATTTACGAAACCCTACTTGGATGGGCTGGTTTAACTCTGGGCAAGAAATACGCAACGCCAATTTTCGATGGTGCCAGCACGGATGAAGTTGCAGCAGAATTAAAAACTGCAGGACTTCCTGATTTTGGACGCACAGTATTATATGATGGTCTCACAGGTGATCGTTTTGACCAACCCGTAACAGTAGGCGTTATATACATACTCAAACTGGGTCACCTTGTCGATGACAAAATGCACGCTCGTTCTATAGGTCCGTACTCATTGATCACACAACAGCCACTAGGTGGTAAAGCACAATTTGGTGGTCAGCGTTTCGGTGAAATGGAAGTTTGGGCACTTGAGGCATTTGGTGCATCGCATGTTTTACAAGAAATCCTTACCATCAAATCTGATGATGTGATTGGAAGGGCCAAGGCATATGAAGCCATTGTAAAAGGCGAGAACATGACCAAACCAAATATACCTGAATCATTCAATGTACTTGTACATGAACTTAGAGGTTTGGCACTTGAAATTACATTAAATTAAAAAGCGGTTTTAATATCGTAATTCGGTAAATCTGAAATAAGTTACTATGGCATTCAGAAAAAATAAAAAGCTAAAAACCGACTTCTCCAGCATTATCATAAGTCTGGCTTCACCTGAGTCAATCCTAGAGAGCTCTCATGGTGAAGTAACTCAACCTGAAACTATTAATTACAGAACATACAAACCTGAAATGGGTGGCTTGTTTTGTGAGCGAATTTTCGGCCCTGTTAAAGACTGGGAATGCCACTGCGGTAAATATAAGAGAATCAGATATAAGGGGATTATCTGTGATAGATGTGGTGTTGAGGTTACTGAAAAGAAAGTGCGTCGTGAGCGAATGGGGCACATCGAACTGGTAGTTCCTGTAGCACACATTTGGTACTTTAGATCTTTGCCCAACAAAATTGGTTATTTGTTAGGTCTTCCTACCAAAAAGCTGGATCAAATCATTTACTATGAAAGGTATGTGGTGGTTCAGCCAGGTGTTAAAGAAGAAGAAGGCATTAATGCTTTTGACTTCCTTACTGAAGATGAATACCTCGATATTATAGATAAGCTTCCGCGTGAAAACCAGCAGCTTGACGATGATGATCCGCAAAAGTTCATCGCAAAGATGGGTGCTGAGGCACTGGAAATGCTTTTGTCTAGAATTCAACTTGATGAACTAAGTTATCAGTTGCGTCACCAAGCTGCAACAGACTCTTCGCAGCAACGTAAGGCAGAAGCCTTAAAGCGATTAAGAGTTGTCGAGGCTTTCCGTGAAGCAAGAACCCGCATAGAAAATCGCCCTGAATGGATGGTCATTAAAATGGTGCCGGTTATTCCACCAGAACTCAGGCCACTTGTGCCATTGGATGGCGGAAGATTTGCGACTTCAGATTTAAATGACCTTTACAGAAGGGTAATTATAAGAAATAACAGGCTTAAAAGGCTAATTGACATTAAAGCTCCGGAAGTAATCCTCAGAAATGAGAAAAGGATGCTTCAAGAAGCAGTAGATTCTTTGTTTGATAACTCGAGGAAAGTAAATGCTGTAAGATCTGATGGTAACAGAGCGCTTAAATCTTTGAGTGATATGCTCAAAGGAAAGCAGGGTCGTTTCCGTCAGAACCTTCTTGGAAAGCGTGTTGACTATTCTGGCCGTTCTGTAATTGTTATTGGTCCAGAACTTAAAATGCATGAGTGTGGTTTGCCTAAAAATATGGCTGCTGAGCTGTTTAAGCCCTTTATCATCAGGAAACTCATTGAAAGAGGTATAGTAAAAACAGTTAAGTCAGCTAAGAAGATTGTAGATAGGAAAGATCCTGTGGTTTGGGATATATTGGAAAATGTGCTTAAAGGCCACCCAGTATTGTTAAACCGCGCTCCTACCCTGCACAGATTGGGTATTCAGGCATTCCAGCCCAAATTGATAGAAGGAAAAGCGATTCAGTTACACCCATTAGTTTGTACGGCTTTCAACGCCGACTTTGATGGTGACCAAATGGCAGTACACGTACCATTAGGCCATGAAGCTGTGTTGGAAGCGTCATTGTTAATGCTTGCTTCTCACAATATTCTTAACCCTGCCAACGGCGCACCTATTACCGTACCTTCTCAAGACATGGTTCTTGGTCTATACTACGTAACCAAAGGTCGCAGGAGTACGCCAGATCATCAGGTTATTGGTGAAGATATGCTTTTCTATTCACCTGAAGAGGTGATCATCGCCATCAATGAAGGTAGGGTTTCGAAGCATGCTTACATAAAAGTAAGAACAAAAGTACGTACCGAAAAAGGTGAGTTAAAAACAGAAATAGTTGAAACAGTAGCAGGTAGAGTGATTTTTAACCAATCTGTACCTGAAGAATGTGGATTTGTAAATGAGTTGCTGACCAAAAAGAAACTTCAAACCATTATTTCTGATGTGTTTAAAGTATGTGGCATGGCACGAGCAGCCCAATTTTTAGATGATATAAAAGATCTGGGATTCCAATCTGCTTATAAGGGTGGGTTGTCTATTGGTCTGGACGATATTATTGTTCCAGAAAGTAAGGACGGACTTGTTGCAGCTGCTAAAGAAGAAGTTGAAGTTGTTTGGAGTAACTACCTGATGGGTCTGATCACCGACAACGAACGATACAATCAGGTTATCGACATTTGGACAAGGGTAAATTCACAGATCACCAGCAACTTGATGAACCAGCTTGAAAATGACGAGCAAGGCTTCAACTCTATATATATGATGATGCACTCTGGTGCCAGAGGTTCCAGAGAACAAATCAGACAGCTTGGTGGTATGCGCGGTCTTATGGCAAAGCCACAAAAGAACTTATCAGGTTCAGTAGGTGAAATCATCGAAAACCCGATTCTTTCGAACTTTAAGGAAGGTCTTGATGTAATCGAATACTTTATTTCTACCCACGGTGCCCGTAAAGGTTTGGCCGATACAGCACTTAAGACTGCTGATGCTGGTTACTTGACACGTCGATTGGTTGACGTAGCTCAAGATATGGTAATCAATGAAGAAGATTGCGGTACCTTGAGAGGTATTGTAGTAAAAGCACTCAAAGATAACGAAGATATAGTTGAGCCATTGTCAGACAGGATATTGGGTCGTGTAACAGTACACGATGTATTCGATCCTATCACCGACGAGCTAATAGTGCCAGCTAACACAGAAATTACAGAAGATGTTGCTAAACTCATCGACGCTACCAGCATCGAAGAAGTAGAGATTCGTTCAGTGCTTACCTGCGAAACACGACAAGGTGTTTGCGGAAGATGCTACGGACGTAACCTGGCTTCTGGCTCAATGGTTCAAATGGGTGAAGCTGTGGGTGTTATCGCCGCACAATCTATTGGTGAACCCGGTACGCAGTTGACTCTTCGTACTTTCCACGTAGGTGGTACAGCCTCAAACATTGCTGTAGACGCCAACATCAAAGCGAAATTTGGAGGTATTGTAGAATTTGAGGACATTCGATTCGTAACAGTTACCACTCCAGACGGGCAGACAGCCAATGTTGTCATGGGACGCTCGGGTGAAGTGAAAATACTTGAGCCGAAGAGTAAAAAAGTTCTTATTTCAAATAACGTACCTTATGGTGCCTTCCTTAAGGTTAAAGATGGCCAGGAAGTAGAAAAAGGTGTTGAACTTTGTAATTGGGATCCATACAATGCTGTAATTCTTTCAGAGTATGAAGGGGTTATTGAGTATGAAGCAATCATCGATGGTATTACTTACAAAGAAGTATCTGATGAGCAAACTGGTCACCGAGAAAAAGTAATAATTGAAAGCAAGGATAAGACAAAAAACCCTGCTATCAATGTAGCTGCAAAAGACACAACACATTCATACAATATACCTGTAGGTTCGCACATAGCGGTAGCAAATGGTACCAAAATTAAGCCAGGACACGTTTTGGCCAAAATTCCTAGAACACTTGGAAAATCAAGAGACATTACGGGTGGTTTACCACGGGTTACTGAGCTTTTCGAAGCAAGAAATCCATCTAACCCTGCGGTTGTATCTGAAATAGACGGTGTAGTTTCTTATGGTGGTATCAAACGTGGTAATCGTGAGATTTACATCGAATCGAAAGATGGTGT
>DAIQNU010000031.1:1437-12412 GCA_036788235.1 Cyclobacteriaceae bacterium | reverse complement strand
CCACTTTCTAAGCACATATTGGTTCAGGACAATGACTTTGTAAAAGCTGGTCAGCCATTATCAGATGGCGCAATTACTCCAGCAGATATTTTATCTATCAAAGGCCCAACTGCGGTTCAGGAGTATTTGGTTAATGAAATTCAAGAAGTATATCGTTTGCAAGGTGTAAAAATCAATGACAAGCATATCGAGGTAATCGTTAGCCAAATGATGCAGAAGGTTGAGATTATTGATCCAGGAGATACCAGCTTTTTACCAGGTCAGGTGGTTGACAAATTCAATTTTAGAGAAGAAAATGACAGTATGCTTGATAAAAAAGTAGTAATGGATTCCATGGATTCCGATACTTTAAAGCCAGGTATGATCATTACTGCGAAGAAATTAAGAGATGAAAACTCAAGATTGAAGCGTAAGGATTTAAAACCTGTGGTAGTTCGCGAAGCGCAAACCGCAGTTTCGAAGCCTACGCTACAAGGTATTACGCAGGCATCGCTTGGAACAGAAAGTTTCATATCAGCAGCCTCATTCCAGGAAACTACCAAAGTATTAAGTGAAGCTTCTATCAGAGGAAAAATCGATAGACTTATTGGTCTTAAAGAAAATGTTATTGTAGGACACTTGATACCAGCAGGTACTGGAATGCGTGAATTCAATAACATTATCGTTTCTTCTCAGGATGAATATGATGCTTTGATCAATTCCAAGGCAGAATTTACTAAAGTTGAAGAAAAGCAAATAGGTTAATAATGGAAGATCAGAAAAAGGCTAATAGCCCTAATCAGATAAATATTGAACTTTCTGAAGAAGTTGCTGAAGGCGTATATTCTAATCTGGCTATGATTGCTCATTCCAACAGCGAATTTGTAATTGATTTCATTAGGTTGATGCCGGGTGTGCCCAAGGCTAAAGTAAAATCACGTATTGTGATTACGCCGGAACACGCTAAGCGATTCTTATATGCCTTAAAAGAAAACATCGAAAAATATGAAGAAAACTTTGGCGCAATCAAAAAAACTGAGGATGCGCCGAAGTTTCCTCTCAATTTTGGCGGTGCCGTTGGCGAAGCCTAATTATTCAATTAAAATTCATCTTATTATTTTTGCTTGTAAAGGTAAAATTTCTACCTTTGCATTCCCAAATTTGAGACTACGATAATTATAATATAACAAGTATGCCTACTATACAACAATTGGTTAGGAAGGGTAGAGTTAAGCTCGAGAGTAAATCTAAATCGCCTGCACTTGATTCATGTCCACAGCGTCGTGGTGTGTGCACAAGAGTGTATACCACAACCCCTAAAAAGCCAAATTCAGCTATGCGTAAAGTTGCCAGGGTTAGACTAACCAATGGTAAGGAAGTAAACGCATATATTATGGGAGAGGGACACAATCTGCAAGAACACTCAATTGTATTGATTAGAGGCGGCAGAGTAAAGGATCTTCCTGGTGTTCGTTACCATATTATTCGTGGCGCACTTGACACCGCTGGTGTAAGCGGTAGAAAACAAGCCCGTTCTAAATATGGTGCAAAAAGACCTAAAACAAAATAAAATTTAATATCTATCAATAATGAGAAAGGCAAAACCTAAGAAGCGATATATACTGCCAGATCCCAAGTTCGGAGATGTGATGGTATCAAGATTTGTAAACTTTCTAATGATGGAAGGTAAAAAAAGTCTTGCATACAGCATTTTTTATGATGCACTTGATTTGGTGGAAGAAAAATCTGGTGAAGATGGTCTTGAAGTTTGGAGAAGGGCTTTGAACAATGTGATGCCAGCCGTAGAAGTAAAGAGCCGTCGTGTTGGTGGAGCTACTTTTCAGGTTCCTTTAGAAGTAAGACCTGATCGTAAATTTACACTTGGCATCAAATGGTTGATTAAATACTCTCGCGCAAGAGGAGAGAAAACTATGACACAAAGACTTGCCAACGAAATAATTGCAGCAGCAAAAGGTGAGGGTGCAGCCGTCAAGAAAAAAGACGATACACACAGAATGGCTGATGCAAACAAAGCTTTTTCACATTTTAGGTTTTAATTAGACAATGGCTAAGTTAGATTTAAAAAATCTTAGAAATATTGGCATCATGGCTCACATCGATGCTGGAAAAACAACTACAACAGAGCGTATACTTTATTATACAGGCTTAACACACAAGCTTGGTGAAGTACATGAAGGTGGTGCAGTAATGGACTGGATGGAACAGGAGCAAGAAAGAGGGATTACCATTACTTCTGCTGCAACTACTACTTTTTGGAAGTATCCTACAGACCAGGGTGTAGTTAGTGATATAACTGATGATTTTAAAGTAAATATAATAGATACACCAGGCCACGTTGACTTTACAGTTGAAGTTGAGCGATCTCTTAGGGTGCTAGATGGTGCTGTAGCTCTGTTTTGTGCTGTTTCAGGTGTAGAGCCTCAATCAGAAACAGTATGGAGGCAGGCCGATAAGTACAGAGTACCCAGAATTTGCTTTGTAAACAAAATGGATCGGTCAGGTGCCGATTTTTTTAATGTTGTAAAAGAAATAAAGGAAAAGTTAAACGCAAAGCCTTTACCACTTCAAGTTCCAATTGGTGCTGAAGATACCTTTAAAGGTGTTGTAGACCTAATAACAAACGAGGCAATCATTTGGAATGAAGAAGATAAGGGAATGACCTACACAGTTATTCCAATTCCGGAAGATTTGAAAGAAACCGTTGCAGAATGGCGCCAAACTTTGGTTGAAACAATTGCTGAATATGATGAAGCATTGTTAGAAAAGTTTTTCGATAATCCTGATTCAATTACAGAAGAAGAAATGTTGGTGGCCATCAGAAAAGCTGTAATTGACATGTCATTTTCTCCTGTTCTTTGTGGATCATCATTCAAGAATAAGGGAGTTCAAGCTTTGCTTGATGCCGTTTGTGCTTTCCTTCCCTCTCCACTTGATCTACCTGCTGTAAAAGGTTTAAATCCTGATACGGAAAAAGAAGAACAAAGACATCCTGACGACAAGCAGCCTTTTGCTGGTCTTGCTTTCAAAATTGCTACAGACCCTTTTGTTGGTCGTCTTGCATTTTTCAGAGCCTATAGTGGCGTACTTGAATCAGGTTCTTATGTACTCAATATGCGTACTGGTAAGAAAGAACGTATTTCAAGACTTATGCAAATGCATGCCAATAAGCAAAATCCGATTGACAGCGTAAAAGCTGGTGATATTGCAGCAGCAGTTGGCTTTAAAGATATAAAGACAGGAGACACACTTGTAAGTGAAAAGCACCCAATTATTCTTGAGAGTATTACATTCCCAGAACCAGTGATTGGGTACGCAATAGAACCTAAGAAGCAAGCAGATGTCGACAAACTTGGCATGGCTGTTTCTAAATTGGTAGAAGAAGATCCGACTTTGAGAGTTGAAACTGATCATGAAACAGGTCAGACAATCTTAAGAGGTATGGGTGAACTTCACCTAGAAATCATCATTGACCGACTTAAAAGAGAGTTCAAAGTAGAGATAAATCAAGGCGCGCCTCAGGTTGCTTACAAAGAAGCGCTGAATGCCACTGTAGAACACAAAGAAGTTTACAAAAAACAAAGTGGTGGTCGTGGTAAATTTGCAGATATCGTTTTTGAAATCGGACCCTCGGAATCAGAAAAAGAAGGTTTGGAATTTGTGAACAATATCGTAGGTGGTGTTATACCAAAAGAATTTATACCAGCTATCGAAAAAGGCTTTAGAGAAGCTATGAAAAATGGTCCTTTAGCTGGGTTTCCTTTGGATAAAATGAAGGTTAGATTATATCACGGATCATACCATGATGTTGACTCTGATTCACTTTCTTTTGAAATGGCCGCTCGTATCGGTTTTAAAGAAGCAGCTAAAAAAGCCAAACCACTTATTTTAGAACCTATTATGGCTGTGGAAGTCGTATCACCAGACGAGTATACTGGTCCGGTTACGGGTGACTTAAACCGTAGAAGAGGTTTGATGAAAGGAATGGATATGAAAGCTGGGGCTCAAATTATAAAGGCCGATGTTCCATTATCTGAGCTTTTTGGATATGTGACAGATCTCAGAACAATATCTTCAGGTAGGGCATCAGCATCATTGACATTTTCACATTACGAACCTGTCCCAAATAACCTTTCAGAGGTAATCATTAAAAAAACTAAAGGCGAATAATAATAAGGTTATGACCCAGAAAATAAGAATTAAACTAAAATCTTACGATCACAATCTTGTTGACAAGTCAGCAGAAAAGATAGTAAGGGCTGTAAAAACTACAGGAGCTGTTGTTAGTGGTCCAATTCCTTTGCCAACAAAAAAGGAATTTTATACGGTACTACGTTCGCCACACGTAAACAAGAAATCAAGAGAACAATTTCAGTTGTTTACTTACAAAAGACTTGTTGATATTTATTCAAACAGCACAAAAACTGTTGATGCCCTTATGAAGCTTGAGCTTCCTAGTGGCGTAGATGTTGAGATCAAAGTATAAGAAACAATACAAATAATTTGAGGAACCAATATCCTTAACTATTGGTTCCTTTTTTTTTGTATTTTCTGCATCAAAGAGGTAAGATATTTTGTGTAATATATAAATTTTTCTACCTTTGCAGTCCTTTAAGGAAAAAGCACAATAATTATCATTTGATACAAATAAACAAATGTCCGGAATAATAGGAAAAAAGATCGGAATGACTAGTTTTTATGGTGCCGATGGACTCAATGTCGCATGCACGCTTATAGAAGCTGGTCCTTGTGTGGTAACGCAAGTAAAAAATGTCGAAACCGATGGTTATAATGCAGTGCAACTTGCCTACGATGAACGTAAGGTAAAAAATACCCCGCTTGCATTGCAGGGACATTTCAAAAAAGCGAATACTACACCTAAGAAAAAAGTCGTAGAATTCAGAGATTTCAGAGTAGAGTTTGAAGGTGCCGTTAAAAAGGGCGATCAAGTAATAGCTGGTGAAGTTTTTGTTGAAGGCGATTTCGTTGATGCAATTGGTACTTCTAAAGGAAAAGGTTTTCAGGGAGTTGTAAAAAGACACAACTTTTCGGGTGTAGGTGAAGCGACCCATGGACAGCATAACCGACTAAGATCTCCTGGATCTATTGGCGCCTGTTCTTTTCCATCAAGAGTTTTTAAAGGAATGCGAATGGCTGGTCGTACAGGTGGCAGAAGGGTAAAAATGCTTAATCTTCGTATTATGAAGATAGTAGCAGATAAAAACCTCCTACTTGTAAGTGGGTCTATACCCGGAGCCAACAATTCATATGTAATTTTAGAAAAATAGGAAATGGAGCTCGCTGTATATAGTATAAAAGGAGAAGATACGGGAAGAACAGTTACTTTAAGTGACGACGTATTTGGAATAGAGCCAAATGAACACGCTGTTTATCTTGACGTGAAACATTATCTGGCAAATCAACGCCAGGGAACGCATAAGTCAAAAGAAAGGGCTGAAATTAAAGGTTCGACAAAAAAGATAAAGAAGCAGAAAGGTACTGGTGGTGCCAGAGCCGGTAGTATAAAGTCACCTGTAGTTGTAGGTGGTGGCCGCATATTCGGACCAAGACCCAGAGACTACGACTTCAAATTGAATAAAAAAGTAAAACGTTTAGCTAGAAAAAGTGTACTAAGCGCTAAAGCTAAAGATAACGAAATCATAGTATTAGAAGATTTCAACTTTGATGCACCAAAAACAAAATCTTTTATTGAGGTTTTGAATAGCCTTAAGCTACAGGATAAAAAAATATTATTGGTAACCGATGCACATAACACCAATGTTTATCTTTCAAGTCGTAATGTTAAGAATGCTGTAATTATGTCTCCAGAAAGGTTAAATACCTATGATTTAATTAAACACAGCAGTCTGGTTTTATGTGAAGGATCAGTTGCCCAAATCGAAAGTATATTGAACTAGAAAGTTATGAGTGTACTGATAAAACCTTTGGTAACTGAAAAAATGTCCGATCTTAATGAAAAGGGCAAATACGGTTTCATAGTTAATATGAGAGCCAATAAAATAGAAATAAGACAGGCCGTTGAAAAACTGTATGGTGTAAGTGTTGAATCAGTCAATACTATTCGCTATCAGGGTAAAAAGAAAACAAGGTATACCAAAACAAAAGTGGTTACCGGATCATCAAAGGCATATAAGAAAGCTATAGTTCAAGTAGCTGAAGGAGAGGTAATTGATTTTTACAGCGGCATTTAATTGACTAGGAAAAATGGCAGTTAAAAAACTTAGACCGGTAACTCCGGGACAGAGATACAGAACGGCACCAGTATTTGATACCATTACTGTTAGCAAACCTGAGAAATCATTGGTTGCTCCGCTAAAAAAGAGCGGTGGTAGAAACAATACCGGTAAGATGACTATGCGCTACTTGGGTGGTGGTCATAAAAGGAAATTTCGTGAAATTGATTTTAAAAGAGCAAAGCGTGACATACCTGCGGTAGTTAATTCTATTCAGTATGATCCAAATAGAACAGCTTACATTGCTTTACTTTTTTATAAAGATGGCGCTAAGAGTTATATCGTAGCTCCGGAAGGACTAAAAGTAGGTCAAGAAATTGTAGCTGGCGAAAATGTAGCACCTGAAATTGGAAATGCTTTGCCTTTGAGTAAAATACCTTTAGGTACAATTATTCACAATGTAGAACTTAAGCCAGGTGAGGGTGCCTCATTAGCGAGAAGTGCTGGAGCATATGTTCAGTTGTTGGCTCGCGAGGGTAGACATGCTACGATTAAGTTGCCTTCTGGTGAAATGCGTTTGGTTTTGGTAAATTGCTTGGCTACAGTAGGCGCAGCTTCCAACTCAGATCATATGAATGTTAGCTTGGGAAAAGCTGGTCGTAACAGATGGTTGGGTAGAAGACCACGCACTAGAGGTGTTGCTATGAACCCTGTTGATCACCCAATGGGTGGTGGTGAAGGCCGTGCATCAGGTGGGCATCCAAGGTCAAGAAATGGTTTGCTTGCAAAAGGTAAAAAAACCAGACAACCAAAGAAATACTCTAATAAGCTAATAATTGGTAAGAAATAATGGCACGTTCACTAAAGAAAGGACCATATATAGATTTCAGACTCGACAAAAAAGTCGATGTAATGAATCAGTCAGGTAAAAAATCAGTAATAAAGACTTGGTCAAGAAGATCAATGATTTCACCTGATTTTGTAGGATTTACCTTTGCTGTACATAATGGAAACAAGTTTATTCCTGTTTATGTGACGGAAAACATGGTAGGTCACAAACTTGGTGAATTTGCACCAACTAGAAACTTTAGGGGGCACATTGCCAAAAAAGATAAAGGTAAAAGGTAGTATAATGGAAGCTATAGCCAAATTAAATAATGTACCAACCTCTCCTCGGAAGATGAGGCTCATTGCCGACTTGATCCGTGGTCAAAAGGTAAGCAAAGCACTTACACTTCTTAAGTACGAAAATCGTGAAGGTGCCATCCGTGTTGAAAAGCTTTTGCTTTCTGCTATAAACAACTGGCAGGCAAAAAATGAAGATGCGAGAATCGAAGACGCTGATTTATATGTTAAAACCATATTTGTAGATAGCGGAAGGATGCTAAAAAGGTTAAGACCGGCTCCGCAAGGACGTGCACACCGTATAAGAAAGCGCTCTAATCATGTAACTGTAGTGATTGATAGTAAAGCTTCAGCACCTGTACAGGAAGTAGAAACAGAAACTGAAAATAACGATACCAAATAATATGGGACAAAAAGTTAATCCTGTTGGCTTTAGGTTAGGCATCATAAAAGGGTGGGATTCCAACTGGTTTGGAGGAAAATCTTTTTCAGAAAAGCTGATCGAAGACACCAAAATTAGAAAATATATACTTGCACGTATACCTAAAGGTGGTATTTCAAGAATTGTAATTGAACGGACACTTAAAAGAATAACCCTTACTATACATACTGCCAGACCAGGAGTTGTAATTGGTAAAGGTGGCGCTGAAGTAGATAAGATAAAAGAAGAGCTTAAGAAAATAACGGGTAAAGACGTTCAAATAAATATTTTCGAAATCAAACGCCCTGAGTTGGATGCGAAATTAGTTGGTGAGTCTATCGCTCAGCAATTACAAGCTAGAATATCCTATCGTCGTGCTATGAAGCAATCAATTGCTTCGGCAATGAGAGTAGGCGCTCAAGGGATCAAAATCAAAGTTTCAGGACGACTAGGCGGTGCCGAAATGGCCAGAACCGAACAATATAAAGAAGGTCGTATTCCTCTGCATACTTTAAGAGCAGATATTGATTATGCTGTATCTGAAGCCAACACCGTTTATGGAATCATTGGAATCAAAGTATGGATATTCAAAGGTGAGGTTTACGGTAAAAGAGATTTATCACCAAACGTAGGGTTAGCAGCCAATCAATCACAATCAGGAGGTTCATCTAATGCACCAAATGAAAGACGTGGTGGCAAACGCGGCGGTGGTGATATGCCAAAAAGAAGAAGAAGATAAATCATAAAGGCCAAATAGTAATAAAATGTTACAGCCTAAAAGGACAAAATTTAGAAAACAGCAAAAGGGTAGAGTAAAAGGTATAGCTCAGCGTGGGCATACTATAGCCTTTGGATCTTTCGCGTTAAAATCGCTAGAGCCAGGTTGGATTACCAGCCGCCAGATTGAAGCAGCCCGTATTGCTGTAACACGCGCTATGAAAAGGGAAGGTCAAGTTTGGATCAGAATATTTCCAGACAAGCCAATTACCAAAAAGCCAGCCGAAGTTCGGATGGGTAAAGGTAAAGGAGCCCCGGAATATTGGGTAGCAGTTGTAAAACCTGGTACAATATTATTTGAATCTACTGGAATTAATTTGGAATTGGCGAAGGAGTCGTTAAGGCTTGCAGCGCAAAAACTCCCAATAAAAACCCAGTTTGTTGTTAGAAGAGATTACGAAGAATAAGATGAAAAATACAGATCTCAGATCTTTCACTGTAGAGGAGCTTCAACAAAGGCTCCTTGCAGAGCGTGAAACTTTGCAAAAGCTTAAGTTTGCTCATGCGATTACTCCTATAGAAAATCCAATGAAAATACGTGTTACACGTAAAACCATTGCAAGTATTCTTACGCAACTGAAAATTAAAGAACAGCAAACCAACTAAGTCATGGAAAGAAGACTAAGAAAAGAACGGGTGGGTACAGTTGTGAGCAATAAGATGGAGAAATCAATTGTTGTTTCCGTATCCAGAAAAGTGAAGCATAAGAAATACGGAAAATTTATTGGTAAAACCAATAAATTTATGGCACACGATGACAACAATGATTGCAGCATCGGTGATACTGTAAAGATTATGGAAACGCGTCCTCTCAGCAAAACAAAGCGCTGGAGATTGGTAGAAATTTTAGAAAGAGCTAAGTAAAATGATACAACAGGAATCACGCCTAAATGTAGCTGATAACAGCGGCGCAAAAGAAGTACTTTGCATAAGAGTACTAGGTGGAACCGGTAGAAGGTACGCCTCTATTGGAGACAAAATCATTGTTACTGTTAAGTCTGCACTTTCTTCGAGCAACCTTAAAAAAGGTACTATCTCGAGAGCAGTGGTAGTAAGAACTAAAAAAGAAGTCAGAAGAAAAGATGGTTCATACATCCGATTCGAAGACAATGCAGCAGTATTGCTAAATGCCAACGATGAACCAAGAGGTACGCGTATCTTTGGACCCGTGGCAAGAGAACTGCGCGAGAAACAATTTATGAAAATCGTGTCTTTGGCACCTGAAGTTTTATAATATGACTAAGAATAGCCATAGTACTAAAAAATTCCACATACGCAAAGGAGATACCGTACAGGTATTATCTGGAAATAATAAAGGGAAAAAAGGCATTGTACTTGAAGTTTTGCGTGATAAGTACAAAGCAATCGTTGAAGGTGTTAATTTGATAACCAAGCATACAAAGCCTTCTGCAGCCAATCCAAATGGTGGCCTTGTGAAAACAGAAGCACCTTTGCATTTGAGCAAACTTATGCTTGTGGATCCTGCTACCGGGCAGCCTACCCGTATCGGCCGGAAATTAAATAGCGATGATAAGCTACAAAGGTATTCCAAGAAAACTGGTGAATTTATAAAAAATGCATAGTCCTAGACTTAAAGAGAAATATCAGAAAGAGGTCGTTCCATTTATGATGGAAAAATTTCAATACAAATCTGTGATGCAAGTTCCCAGAATTGTAAAGATCTCTATTAATAAAGGTATTGGCGCTGCTGTTGCTGACAAGAAATTAATTGATGCAGGCATCGAAGAAATCAGCACAATTGCAGGACAAAAAGCTGTAGCTACCAAAGCAAAGCAATCAATCTCGAATTTTAAATTGAGAGAAGAAATGCCGATTGGTGCCAAAGTTACACTTCGTGGAAATCGTATGTATGAATTCATGGATCGTCTCACTTCCATAGCATTGCCTAGGGTGCGTGACTTTCGTGGTATCAACGACAGAGGATTTGACGGAAGAGGCAATTATACTCTTGGTGTAAAAGAACAGATCATTTTTCCTGAAATTACCATTGACAAAGTCAACAGAATTTCAGGTATGAACATTACAATTGTTACCACAGCCAATAGCGATGAAGAAAGTTATGAACTTTTACGCTCACTAGGCTTTCCATTTGCAAATTCAAAAAATGTAATATAATGGCAAAAGAATCTATCAAAGCCAGAGAAAGAAAGAAAGAAAAAATGGTAGCAAAATATGCTGCCAAAAGAGCAGAGTTGAAAGCCAATGGAGATTGGGTTGCACTCGATAAATTACCTAAAAGTTCGTCAGCAGTAAGATTGCACAATCGTTGCAAATTGACTGGCCGTCCTAAAGGTTATATGCGCAAATTCGGGATTTCAAGAGTTACCTTTAGGGAAATGGCTTCAGATGGTAGAATTCCTGGACTAACAAAAGCAAGCTGGTAAATTTTATGTTCTTTTTTGATTAAATTTATTCCGCTCATAATTCTAAATTAATATTT
>DAIQNU010000031.1:0-1427 GCA_036788235.1 Cyclobacteriaceae bacterium | reverse complement strand
AATCAATAAAGTCGTAACTTTGCAGGCCGTTTCAAATTCGAACTATTAAGCTGAAAATAAATGGATCCCATAGCAGATTATTTAACCATAATCAGAAATGCAATAAAGGCCAATCATAGGATTGTGGCCATTCCGGCATCGAATATTAAGAAGGAATTAACCAAGGTACTTTTGGATCAAGGGTTCATTCAAAATTACAAATTTGAAGATGACGGTGTACAGGGTACAATAAAAATTGCCCTTAAATATAATCCCGAAACAAAATCCTCGGCAATTACACATCTTGAAAGAGTAAGTAAGCCAGGTTTAAGAAAATATGCCAAGGCTGATTCTACGCCAAGAGTACTCAATGGAATGGGTATTGCGATCTTGTCAACATCGAAAGGAATAATGACTGATAAGCAAGCAAATACAAACAACTTGGGTGGTGAGGTATTATGTTATGTTTATTAATGAATATATACAATGTCACGAATAGGAAATAAACCCATTAGTTTGCCATCAGGCGTTACCATTGAGGTAAATAAGCAAAATATTGTAACTGTAAAAGGCCCAAAAGGTACCTTGCAGCAACAGGTAAACCCTGATATAAACATTAAAATTGCTGATGGTACTTTAGAAGTTAGCAGACCTACTGAGCAAAAAAGACATAAAGCCCTACATGGTCTTTATCGTTCATTAATTAGTAATATGGTCGAAGGTGTGACTAACGGTTACAAAGTTGAGCTTGAATTGGTAGGTGTTGGTTATAAAGCCACAGCGCAAAACAATGTTTTGGAGCTTAGCTTGGGACATTCACACAATATTTTTCTGGCTTTACCTCCTGAAATCAGTGTAGGTGCCGAACAGGCGAAAGGAAAGAATCCTATTATTACACTACAGTGTATTGATAAGCAATTGATTGGCCATATGGCGTCAAAAATCAGATCATTACGTAAAGTAGAGCCTTACAAAGGTAAAGGTGTAAGATATGTAGGTGAAGTAGTAAGAAGAAAAGCTGGTAAAACCGCTTCTAAATAATAAAGTACCATGTCTACAACTAAAGTTAAACGTAGAAATAGAATTCATTTGGGTATCAGAAGGAAGATTCAAGGTACTGCTGATTGCCCTAGACTATCCGTATTTCGCAGTAACACTGCAATATATGCACAAGTAATTGATGACCTTAGTGGAAAAACAATTTCTTCTGCGGCTTCTACTGAAATCACTAAATCAAAATCGGTTGGTGTTGACAGTGCGAAAGAAGTAGGTAAAAAAATTGCCGAAAAAGCTATTGCAAGCGGTATTGAAAAAGTAGTATTTGATCGCGGTGGGTATCTGTATCATGGAAAAGTCAAAGCGCTTGCTGAAGGCGCTAGAGAAGGAGGCCTTAAATTTTAAGCACTATGTCGCAAAAAAATATTAAATCAATCAAAGCCAGCGAAATC
>DAIQNU010000030.1:0-17030 GCA_036788235.1 Cyclobacteriaceae bacterium | reverse complement strand
ATTACTCTATGTATTGGTGCAACTCATAGCTTATTTCGGGCCTTCGTTTTGGTGGAAATTCTGGATGGTAGTCACACTGTTTACACTATTCATGAATATGTTTTATACCAGTCTCATCCTACCACTGTTTAATAAACTCACACCACTGGAAGATGATGATTTGAAAAAAGCGATTGAAGATTATAGTAAGAAAGTTGGTTTCCCGCTGGACAACATTTATGTAATGGATGGATCAAAGCGCAGTAACAAATCAAATGCATTTTTTTCAGGACTTGGTAAAAAGAAAAAAATTGTTTTGTACGATACCCTTGTGGAAAACCATACCACAGATGAGCTTTTAGCCGTATTGGCGCATGAGGTGGGTCATTACAAAAAGAAGCACATAATAAGCGGTTTTGTGCTTTCTGCCTTACAAACAGGTGCAATATTATACATAATGTCCAGAATGATATTTAGTCCGGTTTTGTCAGAAGCCTTGGGTGGATCTCAAATGGCCATTCACCTTAACCTCATTGCTTTTACCATTCTGTTCTCACCCATTTCTATGTTTTTGGGCTTGTTTATGAATGCCATTAGTCGCAAAAATGAATATGAAGCCGATGCTTATGCACGCGATACCTTTAATGGGTTGGCCTTGAAAGAGGCACTGAAAAAGCTTTCTGTTAATAACCTAAGCAACCTTACGCCACATAAGGCTTATGTGTTTTTTCATTATTCGCATCCACCTTTGTTAAGGAGGTTGCAAGCATTGGGAGATTAATAGCCACTAACCTAATTTGTAGTCATTGTGCAAGAGCTTTTTAAAAGGCACTTCAAGCCTAATTTTTTGCTGGCGTATCCGGTGATGCTCTCGCAGTTGGGGCATGTAATGGTTGGGGTGGCAGATAGCATGATGGTCGGACACCTGGGGCGCGATCCTCTGGCTGCTGTTTCTTTTGGCAATAGTATATTTGTGGTTTTTATGGTTTTTGGTATAGGTATTTCCACAGCCATTACACCACTTACTGCTCAATCAGACGGACGAAAAAACAGCCAACGTATAGCAGCTTTGCTCAAAAATGGCATTTTGGTTTGTAGTGTTTCAGGCATTGTGCTTTTTTTGATTTTGTATTTATGCACACTCGGTATTGGCATATTTAACCAGCCACCCGAAGTTGAACGACTATCAACTCCCTATATTCAAATAATTGGTGCTTCATTGATTCCGTTTATGGTTTTTCAGGCCTATCGCCAATTTGCAGAGGGGTTATCGCGAACACGTGAAGCTATGATTGTGGCTGTTGGAATGAATCTGGTCAATATCATTTTAAATTACATATTTATATTTGGCAAGCTTGGATTACCAGCCATGGGGCTTGAGGGGGCTGCTATTGCAACATTAATTAGCAGAGTGCTTATGGCCATAGCCATGGCATTGTTTGTCTATCGACTCAAGGTATTCGCTAAATACGTAGCCTTGCTAGATGTTAGTAAATATTCTAAGCCCATATTAGACAGGCTGGTGAAATTGGGGCTGCCTATAGGGGTGCAATATATTTTTGAAGTTTCGGCTTTTAGTTTGGCGGCTATCATGGCAGGTTGGCTGGGTACAGTGCAATTGGCAGCGCATCAGATCGCTATTAATCTGGCCTCGGTGAGCTACATGATGGCCACAGGGATATCATCTGCATCAACCATTCGCATAGGTAATTTACTTGGGCGAAAGGATTATACCAATATGCGCGAGGCTGCTCAGACCAGTTTTGTAATGGCTATACTTTTCATGGGTTTTACAGCGCTTATCTTTATTGTTTTCAGGCATTGGTTACCTCAGATGTATATTTCTGATCTGGAAGTTCGCGACCTGGCAGCTTCTTTGCTCATAATAGCGGCTATCTTTCAGGTTTCCGATGGCATACAGGTGGTGGGGCTTGGTGTATTGCGGGGCATGTCAGATGTGAAAATCCCAACCTTGATTACCATGATCGCATATTGGGGGCTTGGCTTGCCTGTGGCATATATTCTTGCCTTTTATTTTAATGCGGGGGCTTACGGAATTTGGACAGGACTTTTGGTGGGCCTTACTGTTGCAGCCTTTTTGCTGGTAATGCGATTTAAGAAATTGTCAAAAGGCTTAATCCAGAATTAACTCCTGGTCTCACGGTATGTATAATGAGAGGTTTTTTTATTGTACTTTATTAAAAATGGCCTCGAAAGGCCATTTTTACATTCTTCATTTTTTTTATCGCCTTGTCGGCAATAGAAATAAGATTACATATTGTTAACGATTTCCTGACCGAATTCTGAGCATTTCAGAAGTGTGGACCCGTCCATCAGACGTTCAAAGTCATAGGTAACTCTTTTGGCTGCTATGGCAGCTTCCAGACCTTTGTAAATGAGATCCGCTGCTTCTGTCCAACCCATAAACTCCAACATAAGAGCACCAGAAAGAATAACTGATCCCGGATTTACTTTATCTTGTCCTGCATATTTGGGTGCGGTACCATGTGTGGCTTCAAAAATCGCATGTCCACTTACATAGTTTATGTTGGCACCAGGCGCAATACCAATACCACCAACAATTGCAGCCAAAGCATCACTAATATAGTCGCCGTTCAGGTTCAGGGTAGCTATTACCGAATATTCAGCAGGGCGCAATAATATTTGCTGAAGAAACGCATCGGCAATTACATCTTTCACGATGATTTTGCCTTGTTTTTCCGCCTCACTTTGGGCAGTATTAGCCGCTGCTGTACCTTTTTCTTCTGCTATGCGATCATACGTAGCCCAGGTAAATACCTTATCTGAATACTCGCGCTCGGCTAGTTCATAACCCCAGGTTTTAAAGGCACCTTCGGTAAACTTCATGATATTGCCTTTATGCACTAAAGTCACAGAAGATTTCTTATGTTTTATAGCATATTCAATGGCACCTTTTACCAGACGTTCGGTGCCTTCTTTTGATACAGGCTTGATGCCAATAGAAGAAGTCTCAGGAAATCTGATTTTTTTAACGCCCATTTCTTCACGCAGAAATTTCTTTATTTTATCTGCTTCGGGCGAGCCATTCATGTATTCAATACCTGCATAAATATCCTCAGTATTTTCTCGAAAAATAACCATATCGGTTTTCCATGGCTCTTTTACAGGCGAGGGTGTGCCTTCGAACCACCTAACGGGGCGAACACAAGCATACAAATCGAGCTCTTGACGCAAGGCAACATTAAGTGAACGAATGCCACCACCCACAGGTGTGGTTAGAGGACCTTTTATACCTACCAAATATTCTCTGAAGGCGTCAAGGGTTTCTGTTGGTAACCAATTCCCGGTTTTTTTAAAAGCTTTTTCTCCGGCAAGAACTTCTTTCCATTGGATACTTCGCTTACTTCCATAGGCTTTTTCAACAGCCGAATCAATAACTAATTTTGAAGCCGGCCATATATCTACTCCTGTTCCATCGCCTTCAATAAAAGGTACAACAGGTTGGTCGGGGACGTTTAATACCCCATTTTTAATACTAATTTTCTGATCACTCATGGTAAAAAATAAGATTTGACAAATGATTAGGCCAAAACTAATGAATTTGGCGTTGATTTTACAAGTTTGGTTGGCTATTTATAACAAGAGACGCGTTGCGCAATGCCTGAAACAAAAATAATTATACCTACACGCCCGAAGATCATAGATGCAGCAAGAATCCATTTGGCATGAGCGGAAAGCTGGTCGAAACTATGCATAACCCAACCTGTATTGCCAAAAGCAGAAATTTGCTCGAAAATAAAGTGGCTTAATTTTCCTTCGTCACCTAAAAAAATTCTTAGCACAATTAATATATAATTAAAAAATCCGACCACTAAAATGCCTTTAAAAATCATTTTTCTACTTCCATTTTTACTAGATCGCGCCAGTAAATAAAATTGATCTAAGCGCCAGCCGCCTGCATTAGATGCATACATACCACCTACAAACATTAGAGCAGTTAGCAATAGCAATGTAGTTGTTTGCAAGCTTGACATATCAAAAACAGCCATGCCGGCTGAGCGCGCGGAGGCAACAAAGAATATACTGGCAACCACTTTTTCAGTAGCCTTGAGTCCATGCAGTGCATTGCTAAACTCCGAAACTAGAAATAAAATAGCGGATATCATGATCAAAAATCCCCCGCCAAAAACAGCCATTTTGGTGAAAGGCTTCCAATCTCTTTCCGGGTGCTTAAGCCTTTTGCGCAATACCGATGGCGTAAATAAATCGCGTACTGCGAAATACCCAGATGCCCCAGCCACAAGAGTCGTTAGCAAGACAACTTGAATGACAAAATGATGACTGAGCCAGCCAGTTGTGTCTCCGGGTGGGTGCAATAATAGACCGGTGTTTCCGAATGCATTGCTGGCATTGAAAAATGAAAATTCCATCCGGTGAAAAACAGATTCAAAATTATATTCGCTGCCAATCAGGTAGTAAATCAGGATAGTAGTAGCAGGAATAGCAATGATTAATATGGCTAAAATATTTCTAAGTAATCGCAAAACAGATATATGTCCGTTTTTTGTCTTTTGCAGAACCATCCAAACAGCCCAAAAAGTCCAAAAAATCATTCCAAACCAAGTGTTGGCTACAAGGAACAAGCGGGCAAGCCACATAAGCTCTTCTTGTAGCTCCTGAAGACCCATGCCAGTGAAGGTTATGGTGCTGGACGTTAAAAAAATTGCTTCGGTAAAAGAAAGGTCGCTAAAAATAAAGCCTGTAAAAGCATATAATACAAGAATAAACAAAAACCAGATGGCTAATATGTATAAAAAAAATCGATGGGATAATTTTTGAGGCATAGCAAACTAATTATTCAGATAATTGGCTAGGTTTATTTCTGAGGCTTCTGCAAATAACTTGTCTTTTTCAATGGGCACTACGCCCAGATGTTCGCACACCAGGCCTCCGGCAAGATTGGAAAGCGAGGCAATAAATATTGGTGCTAGACCCAATGCCAGACAAAGTGAAGCCGTACTTATGACCGTGTCACCTGCGCCAGAAACATCCGAAACGCTTCTGATGTGAGCCGGCAAAAAATGTGATTCTGTACCTGCATGGATATAAACACCCCGCTCTGAACGGGTGATCAGTGCCATTGAAATGCCGAGTTTATCCATGAGTTTTTCTACCACAACCTTGAGAGCCTCATCATCTTTGGCATCCAGCTCTACTTTAAGCCCTTCCTTTATTTCTTTGAGGTTGGGCTTGAAAAGTGTGACACCTCTGTAGTCCATGAAATTGCGTTTTTTTGGATCAACAGCCACCGGAATAGACCGTGTTTTCGCCATTTCTACGACTTCGGCTATAAGTTTTTTGTCGATTACACCTTTGTCATAATCTTCAAAAATAACCACATCTGTATCTGGCAGTAATCTTTCAATATTCTCCAGTAATTGCTTTCTTTCTTCCTTATACAGCAAATGATCTGTTTCGTTATCTATTCTTAATATATGCTGACTGCCCGAGAGTACGCGTTCTTTTACGGTCGTAGGGCGAAGATTACTGCTTACAATGCCTTCGCCGCTTATGCCTTGTTGATGCAGCAAATCGATAAAGGCATCGCCATGTGCATCTTTGCCTACTACGGCACATAGTATGGGAGTAGCACCTAATGCAGCTATGTTTTTGGCAACATTGGCTGCTCCACCCAGTCTAATTTCTTTAGTATTGATAGAAATGATCGGCACTGGGGCTTCCGGTGAAATACGCTCCACACGCCCCCAAATGTATGAGTCGACCATTACATCACCTATAATGAGGACTTTTAGTTTATTAAAGGCATCAAATACTTGTTCAAGGTGCTCAAAATGCTGCTTCATTTTTATACAGGATTTTCGCCATGGGTTAAAAATAGAAAAACAATCCCGGATCGAGCCAGGATTGTTTTAAGGTTTTTAGGAATAATGACAAAAACACTAAGAGAGTTTTGCCAAATGTTCCTTCATTCTTTTTAATGCTTCTTTGAGGTTTTCGTCTGAAGCCGCATAAGACAGCCTTACACAATTAGGTGCTCCGAAGGCATCGCCATCTACCAAAGAAACATGCGCATTGTTGAGAATGTACATACAAAGATCATTGGCATTTTTTATGGTTACCTCGCCATCACTTTTTCCGAAGAAATAACTTACGTCAGGAAAAACATAGAATGCACCCTCAGGTACATTGGCTTTTACACCCGGGATTTCAGCCAGCAGATCGAGTACAAGTTTACATCTGCGTTTGTACGTTTCGCCCATCAACTTGGTCGGTTCTTTGTCGCCGGTTATGGCCTCTAATGCGGCACGCTGTGCGATAGAGCATACCCCTGAGGTGAATTGACCTTGCATTTTGTCGCAAGCTTTGGCGATCCAGGTTGGTGCACCAATATAACCAACCCTCCAGCCAGTCATGGCATGACCTTTTGAAAAACCGTTCACAGTCACTGTTTTTTCGAACATATCAGGTAAAGAGGCCATACTCACATGTTCTCCAGTAAAATTGATGTATTCATATATTTCGTCTGCGATCACAAAAATGTTTTCATGCTTTTTCACCACTTCGGCGATTGCTTCCAGCTCAGTACGACTAAATACTGCACCGGTTGGGTTACAAGGCGATGAATACATTATCGCTTTGGTTTTAGAAGTTATGGCTTTTTCGAGCTCTGAAACGGGTGCTTTGAAGTCTTGCTCTATAGTGCCCTGAATAATAACAGGTGTGCCTTCTGCCAAACGTACCAGCTCAACATAACTCACCCAAAATGGAGAATAAATGATGACCTCATCGCCCGGATTGAGCAAGCACATTAGGATATTTGCTAATGAATGCTTGGCACCATTCGAAACGACAATATGCTCAGGGCCATATGGAATATTGTTTTCCGTATTCAACTTTTCGGCTATAGCTTTGCGTAGTTCCGGATAGCCGGGCACTGGCGGATATGTGAAAAATGTACCAGCATCTATAGCATCTTTGGCAGCTTTTTGAACATGCTGTGGTGTTTTAAAATCAGGCTCACCAAGACTGAGGCTGATAACATCAATGCCGCGTGATTTGAATTCACGGGCTTTTTGCGCCATGGCTATGGTAGCCGATTCTTCGAGCGCGTTAATCCTGTTCGATAAAAGGTGATTCATCAGAAAACTTTAATTATATAGTATGTAAGTTCATTTTGCTTCAAAAAGATCTTTCGCCAAAAAGCTTGGCAAAATAAATGCTATTGCTTACAATCTCCAATACTTATAGCATTTAAAACTATATACCTTGGCATGTTAATTAATGAAAGGCCATCCCTCATTCTATTTATAACTATTGCTTCTAACATCCATTGCGGGTTTAAAAAAAATACATTTGAATAATAAATAATATTTAAAAGTTATTTTTATGCAAGTTAGCAGGCAAGAAGTTTTTAACTATATTTGTAGTTGAAGCTTATTTTTATCCAATTACTATGCGTTTATATCTGTTAATTTCCATTTCTATTTGTCTTGGTTCCTGCATGGAGGATTATAAAAAAATGGGTCTTCAAAGTTTTGAAGCAAAAAATTATAGCAAGTCTTCATATTATTTTCAAAAAGTTGTTGAGTTATATCCAAATGACTTGCCTAGTATGTACAATCTGGCTCGTTCGCTTGAAGAAACCGGCGATTACGAAAAGAGTAAATTCTTTTATTCCAAAGTTTTGAAAAAGCAGCGAGATATGGCAGAGGCCTACATGGGAAGGGGGCGATGCTATTGGCAAGACTCAATGTATTATGAAGCAAGAATTGATTTTAATAATACTGTTTTCTACAATCCACGACTTGCGGAGGGATATTATTTATTAGGAATGGCGCAAATAAAGCTCGGGGAGTTTGAGGAAGCGGCAGAGACTTTGAGTATTTGCCTTCAATTGGACGAAGATAATTTTTCCGCCTTATATCATCGCGGTATTGCAAAAGCAAGTACCGGATATCTTTATGGTGCAACTCGCGATTTTAGTCGTGTTATTAAGGCGGATAATGAGTTTGTGAAAGCCTACCACAGTCGCTCCAAGTGTTTTTTGGCTATGAAAATGTACCCTCAAGCATTAAGTGACATTAATAAAACCATAGAATTAAATGGGCCGAGTGAAGCTTATATAACCCGCGCTTTTATTTATTTACAATTGAATGAGAAGTCTCTAGCATGTAAAGATCTCTTTGAAGCGAAAAAAAGGAGTCTGCCAAATGTTAATAAAATAATTTCTGACCATTGCAAATAAGGCTCTCTTGAAATTGAATTTGGTTTGTCGACTTTGCCCTAATGAGCTTGAAAATTTATAAAGTAGTTCAATACATTCTTGCGCCGTGGTTGTGCCAACGGCCAACCACCCATTTGAAGGTTCATCATACTTATTTCTCAGCAAGCCATTTTTATCCGGGTTGATTAACCTATGTTTCACCCTTTCAGGGTTTTAACCTTGCGATACATGTAAATTTTTCTATCAGGTGACATCCCCGTCTGACGAATATAGGCAGGCCTTCGGGATTAAAACCACTATGCGCTAAATAGGTGGAATATTAATGATGTGCTGAAGCGCTTCTGCAGTGGTTGTGCCAACGGCCAACCACATATTTGAAGTTCACCCTTCACCTGTGGTCAGAATTTGAAATCCCTATCAGATTTGTGTGGTGAATGGCATTCATATAATTTTGAATTCAGAGACCTTTAAAATTTTTAAAATAGAATCGATACATTCATACTAAGCATATGTTCCCAAAAAAACACTACATATTGGCATCCGGGTCACCCAGAAGGCAAATGATTCTGGACGAGGCAGGTCTTGATTTTGAGGTGAAAGTTGCAGATATACATGAAGACTTTCCGGCAGATATGCCAGTCGTAAATGTTGCCCGTTACCTGGCAGAAAAAAAGGCTAACCAGTTTCCTTATCTAAAAGACGATGAACTTGTGATTACTGCCGATACAACAGTGGTAGTGGATGACATTATTTTAAATAAGCCTGTCGACTATCAGGATGCTTTTGACATGCTTCGATGCATTTCTGGTCGTTCGCATACTGTCATTACGGGCGTATGTCTGAAAACCAGGGAAAAGACCATATCTTTTGATGACAATACGCTGGTGACCTTCAAAGCGCTCAGTAATGAAGAAATCGATTATTACATTCAGCAACACGAGCCATTTGATAAAGCTGGCGCCTATGGTATTCAGGAATGGATCGGTATGATCGGTGTAACCACTATGCAGGGTTCGTATTTCAATGTCATGGGCATGCCGGTGCATAAGTTGTATGAAGTGCTTCATAAGGAGTTTAGGGATGTTGATATTTGAATAGATTCAGAGGTAGGTTGTGTTGTTTAGATATTGTCATTATATTTTTTGAAGAGTTTCACTGCGACTTTGCAGTTTAGTAAGCTAATAAAAATCGATTCATCGAAAGAAAATGGCTAAGGGTTTGTTTGTGTAGGGTCAAATACTTTATTTCGTTTCTTATTATTGTTATTTTTAACAAAAAAAGGAAATATATTGAATTATTTAGGATTTAGAGAGGTCATGAAACGATTCAAAATCTTTTCATTAACCGATATAAAAAAAAACTTTCCAACATTTGACTCGCGTAGGCTGGTGGAGTGGCAGGAAAAAGGGCACATCAAAAAGGTGATCAATCGCTGGTATCTATTTGCAGATGTGCAGGTAGAAGAAAAACTAATGTATTGGACAGCCAATCGAATTTATCAACCTTCATACATTTCAATGGAATCGGCTTTGGCTTTTTATGGTTTGATCCCTGAAGCTGTATTTACCCTTACTTCATTGAGTACACTTAAAACCAAATCATTCGATACGCATTTAGGTGCTTTTTCATTCAGACATGTAAAGCCTTGTCTTTTTTTCGGCTATAAGGTCATAGAATGGCAAGGATTACCGATAAAAATGGCCGAGCCTGAAAAAGTTATGTTAGATTACCTGTATCTCAATCCACAATTGAATCAGGAAGAAGATTGGCAGGCTTTACGTCTTAACCTTGAAAAGTTGCATGACATAATTGACACTTCAAAAATGCTTAGATACTTAATACTGTTCGAATCCAAAGCTTTGGATAGGAGAGTGACTCGTTTTTTAACTCATGTAGAATTATGTTAGCGCTTACTGAAATCACTAAATATTACCCCGAGCATTTGAAAGGCTATCAACGATTTATTATCAGGGAGTATCTTCAGTACAAAATTTTACAAATTGTTTTTGATAATGTCTCTTTTGCCAACAAAATGTGTTTTTTGGGAGGAACCTGCCTTAGGTTGGTGCATGAAAATACCCGTTTCTCAGAGGATCTTGATTTTGACAATTTTAACCTGAGTTCAAAAGATTTTGAAGAAGTATCATCCACCATAGCGACAGAACTAAAGAAAGAAGGTTATGGAGTAGAGATCAGAAATGTTTATAAAGGGGCTTTTCATTGCTACATCCGTTTTCCTGAACTGTTATTTAAAGAAGGGCTGAGCGGACATAAGGAAGAGAAAATATTAATACAGCTGGATACAGAGCCTCAACACTTCGATTTTAAACCTGATCGACACGTTTTGAACAAGTTTGATGTATTCACAGAAATACTAACCACACCACTAGATATCCTTTTGGCACAAAAATTCTATGCTATTCTTAATCGACCCAGGCCAAAAGGAAGGGATTTCTTTGATGTCATTTTTCTTTTGGGAAAAACAAAGCCCAATTTTGATTATCTAAAATTGAAGCTTGATATTGATTCTCCAATCCATCTTAAATCAGCTATTTTGGAGCGATGCGATAAAATCGATATGGAACAAATGGCTCGAGATGTGTCACCTTTTCTGTTTAATGCCAGGGATGAAAAGCGCGTCAGCTTATTTGTGGATTATTTAAGACAAGTGGCTTTGTGAAAGTTCGAATATTATCCTGTGCCTTGAAGATGCTAGTGAATGTTTGGTATGTAGTAAAAAGAAAGATTGGTCCGGTTAAGACATTTGGTAGCATTATTATAAATTATATTCAGTCGTTTCATTAAATGGCTTGCCATTCCCATAAAAATTGAGCTAAAAGCTTCAAAATTCGTTATCTTCATCTCCTGTTTGATGAAAGCACCTCCATGCTGATGTAAGTCTTTATCCATTAAACCTAATAAAGAATCTTATTTTAAGGCAATTTTCATCTTTTGTGTTTTTTTTATCAACAATGTTTCCTATCTTTAAATCATTAAATATAGTGATGGTAGAAAAATTCACAAAAATACAGACCAATCATCAAAAAGAAGATAGTAAATCTGCCAAAATACAGCGTGAATTTGCTATTTCTGAAATAGAACTGTGGAAGAATTTCAAAGCGGGGGATGAATCTGCTTTCGTCAGGATTTATGAGAACTACTTTGATATCTTGGTAAGTTATTGTTTTCAATTCACCAAAAATGAAGACTTAATCAAGGATTGTGTACAAGACTTATTTATTTATTTGCGAGATAAAAGAGCCTTACTAGGCGACACTACATATATCAAGTTATATTTGATTAAAGCTTGTCGAAGGCGTATTGTCGACGAACTAAGTAAAAACCAGAAATCCCAAAAGGCTCAAGCAGAAAGTTTATACTTTATAACCGAAGAGGTTTCCTTAGAAGATCATATGATCAACGGCGAGAATATTGTTGATCAAAAACAGAAGCTATCTAAAGCCATTGAATCATTATCTAATCGTGAGAGAGAAGTAATATACTATTATTACTACCAAAATTTTAGCTTTGCACAGATTACCGAAATTTTGAACTACAATGAAGTCAAAACGGTTAGGTCACTTCTTTATAAATCCCTGAAAAGGTTGAAGTCAGTACTTCAATTTTTAGCAATATTTCTATTAACAGTACTTTTTTGTTGATTTATTTCAATACAACACCAACTCATTTAGAAAAATTATAATTATTCAAAAATAGTTAATTTTTTTTGAGGTTGTTTTGAGCTTTTATCCCTTATAAGTGTAGAAACATGATAAGATGACAAAAGAAGAAGAAAAGGTATTAGAATTTTTATTGAATGATGAGTTCAAGAAGTGGGTGCTAGATCCAAATTTGGATCGGAATACCTATTGGAATCATTGGTTTGAACAGCATCCTGATGAATTACATTTTGCAAAGCAAGCTAGAAATATAATTAATGAACTTAACTATGCCGAACTTACATTTAGCGAGAAAACCAAACAGGAAATACTTGCCAATATAATTCGAAAAAGCGCAGCAAGCGTAAAACCACAATCAAAGGAAATCCATTATTTAAAAACAATGAATAATCGGTTGGCGGTTTGGTCAAAGGTGGCTGCTGTTATTTCGTTTTTAATTATTTATAGTGGACTTATCATTTTTACCTATCAACGTGAAACTGAAGTCTCTTTAGTTTCTGATTTAATAGTAAAAGACAATCCGGTAGGAAAGAGATCTGTATTTGTACTTCCTGATGGTTCGAAGGTTACTATGAATGCTGGTAGCAAAATTAGTTTTAATAATGAATTCGGATTGACCAACAGGACGCTTAATCTTGAAGGAGAAGCCTATTTTGAAGTTGTTAAGAATATATATAATCCGTTTATAGTTAAAACGCGTGATGTAGAAACAACAGCGCTTGGAACATCATTTGGAATTCGAGCCTATGCTTTTGATGAAGATGTCAAAGTAGCTTTAGAATCAGGTGAGGTCAAAGTGAAATTAATTCATAACGATGGTGATCTAGTTGAAGATAAAACGATCAACCTGCTACCTGGTGAGGGCGTTAGTGTTTTTAATAGGACGCAGGTTTTTAAGGCATTTAATTTTAACCCAAAAAATGAATTTGTCTGGAAAGATGGCGTATTGGTGCTGAAAAATAGTAATTTTTCAGAAATGAAGCATGTGTTGGAAACTTGGTACGGTGTAAAAATTGAAGTAGTAGGAAGGTACCCTGCAAATTGGAAAATCAACGGTAGATTTGACAATGAAACTTTGGATCAGGTATTAAAGGGTCTGAACTTCACACATGGCATAGAATATGAAATCAAAGGTGAATATGTAGAACTAAATCTGAAAAACATGTAAAAAAATTACGAACCACTCACATTCTAAAAAAACAGGGAACCATTCCCGTGGTTCCCTGTGTCTTGATCTTTTTCCCGCTCGGTAATTAGTTTGACAGTTCTACCAAGTGGGTATAATAAAGCTATGTTTAAATATTTTGATCAATAACAATGTAAATTTATGAAAAAGAAATTACAATCCTGGCTAATAATGGGATCTAAATTTGTACTCTACGGTATAAGTCTTCAACTTCTCTTCATAGGCATGCTTATGTCTTATGATGGAACTGCGCAGCAGAAAAGTCTGCGAGAAACCAAGCTGGATCTCGATGTATCGCAATCCGGCATTTTGAATGTCCTAAATACTATAGAAAAACAAACTGAATTTAAGTTTTTCTACGATAGGAATATAATAAATCGAAGTGTAAAAATAGACCTCCATGGCGAGTTGTCCTTACACAATATTCTTATGCACATTTCAAAGGAAGGCAGCCTTAAATTCAGGCAGATTGGCAATATGATAAATGTAGCCAAACACAGTCCCGATGTAAATACCAATACAGAGCCCGATTACATTGAAGTTTTACAAGCAATTACCATAACCGGTAAAGTAACATCTCTCGACACCCCTGAAGGACTTCCGGGTGTAAACGTAGTAGTAAAAGGCACAGCACAAGGTACAGTTACTGACATGGAAGGTCGCTATACTCTTGATGTACCAGGAAGCGAATCTATTTTGGTGTTTAGTTCTGTTGGGTACTTAACAGAGGAAGTCGTAGTAGGTGGCAGATCTGTGTTAAACATGGATTTGACAGCAGATATTACGGCTTTAGAGGAGATTGTGGTGGTTGGGTATGGTACGCAAAAGAGAGCTGACATTACAGGCTCTATTTCATCAATATCTTCAAAGAGTATACAAGACATGCCTTTAACAGGCTTTGACCAAGCAATTGCAGGACAAGCCGCTGGTGTACAAGTTTCTCAAACTTCAGGTGCTCCCGGTGGTGGTGTTTCTATTCGGGTAAGAGGTACTGGGTCTATTGGAGCTGGAAATGAACCCTTATATGTAATTGATGGTTTTCCAGTTTCGAACGCTTTTAGCCAAAATGCTAACCCTCTCAGTACTATTAATCCTAATGACATAGAATCAATTGAAATATTGAAAGATGCATCGGCATCATCTATTTATGGTTCAAGAGGTTCCAATGGTGTAGTGTTAATTACTACAAAAAAGGGTGTAGAAGGTAAAGCAAAGTTTAATCTAGATGTGTATACCGGAGTACAGCAGCTTCATAATAAAATCGATATGATGAATGCTCGAGAGTTTGCAGAGTATACAACGGAAACCAGAAACAATGCATGGTTAGATTTTGGTCCTGATATCGGAAGGCCAAGACTAGCCTCTGATCCTAACGACATCCGGCCCAGCGATATGCGAATTCCTCCTGCTTATGCTGACCCTACTACTCTAGGTGCCGGAACTGACTGGCAAGATGAAATTTTTGGAAATGCTCGGATTACAAGCTACCAGTTATCTGCTTCTGGTGGCAGTAAAAATTCTAGATATTTAATTTCTGGAGGTTATTTGAACCAAGAGGGCATTATGATGAATACCGGATTCGAAAGGTATGCATTTAGAGCAAATGTTGATACGGATATAACCGACCGAGTCAAAATCGGATTAAATGTAGCTCCTTCTTATTCAAAACATAAACTAGGAAGAAGCGAAGGAGCGTGGAATGCAAGTGCTATCTCTACAGCATTAGCTTTTATGCCGCATCATACTATTTTTGACGATGACGGTCAATATGTGGATCAAGTAGGTTATGGATATGGAATGAGTGCTGACCTCTTTAATCCAGTAGCCTTGCTACGCGAAGAGCAAAATCAACTCGAACGCTTAAGATTGCTAAGTAATGTTTATGCTGAATTAGAAATTGTTAAGGGACTTACTTTTAGAACTTCATTTGGTGCCGATATTTTAGCTTCAAGGCAAAATTTATTTACCCCAAATACAATTCTGTTTAGCGGCCAACCTCCAACTGCCCAGGCAATGTCCTCTAGAAGTTTAAATTGGTTGAATGAAAATACCCTGACATACGATAAAGATTTCAACAGCAAACACAGTCTAAATGTACTTGCTGGCTTTACTGCTCAAAAATTTAATGATGAGAGTAGTCAATTATTTGCTACGAATTTTCCAAATAATGTAATTAGAACCCTAAATGCAGGACAGGTTACCAGTGGTAATTCATTTATTACAGAGTGGTCATTACTCTCTTATTTAGGAAGGATAAATTATTCATTTAATTCTAAATATTTATTCTCTGCAGCGTTAAGAGCAGATGGTTCATCTCGATTTGGACAAGACACCCGATGGGGATATTTTCCCTCAATTTCTGCTGGTTGGAGGCTTTCAGAAGAGAATTTTTACAAAAATATTATGCCTGAATTGTTTAGCGATCTTAAACTTAAAGCAAGTTATGGCATCACTGGAAATTTTGAAATTGATAATTACCAACATATAGCGCTTTTACAACCCAGAAACTACATTTTAGGTTCTGGTACAGGAGAGATTGCCACAGGAATCGGCCCTCAAAACATTGGGAATGTAAATTTAGGTTGGGAAAGAACAGAGCAAATTAATTTAGGTGTTGAATTAGGTCTGTTTGAAGATAGAATTTCTTTAATGGCTGACTACTTCATAAATAACACTTCGGATCTCCTTCTTGAGGTTCCTATACCTCATTCAACAGGTTTTACTTTTGCACTTCAGAATATTGGCAAGGTTCAGAATAAAGGCTGGGAATTTACACTGAATTCAAGAAACATAGTAGGCGAGTTCAATTGGAATACCAATTTCAATATAACCTTAATGAAAAATGAAGTGATTGCTTTAGGACCTGAAGGTGATCCTATATTTTCAAGTATTGGTGGCGTGCCTCAAACCCATATTACACAAATTGGAAGTCCACTGGGAAGTTTCTTTGGTTTAGACAGAATCGGAGTTTATCAATCTATAGAAGAAATTCAAAACAATCCTTCCGTAGAAGATGGAAGACCTTCCCAACCTGGAGATTTTAGGTTTCGTGACGTAAACAATGATGGTAGAATTACGGCAGATGATAGAACTATTCTTGGTAAGCCTAACCCAGATTTTATATTTGGATTTACAAACACATTTACATACAAAAATTTTGATTTGAACATCTTATTGCAAGGGGTATATGGCAATCAAATTTTGAATTTGCAAAGCAGATTGGCCGCAAGTGCCGCTGCAAATGCAAACTTGAGGAGAGATTTGTATGTGAATAGTTGGAGGTCGCCTGAACAACCGGGGGATGGCTTAACTATGAGACCAAACCGACTTCCATCAGGTAGAACAACAGATCTTTCATCTTGGCATGTTGAAGACGGTTCATTTTTACGATTAAGAAATATTGCTTTAGGGTACTCACTTCCTCAGCAGGTTTTGAATAATGTAAAATTATCCAATGTTAGATTTTATGTGAGCGTTCAAAATGCTTTCACTTGGACTAATTATAAAGGCTATAATCCGGAAGTAAGTCATGGTGGAATAAATCCTTTGACGCCGGGGACTGATTATGGAACTTATCCATTATCAACCATTTATACAGCAGGTTTAAATATTGGCTTTTAAATACCGAAAAAATGAAAATTAAAATCATATTACTCATAAGTGCATTAATTTTAACCCAAGGGTGTAGCAATGATTTTATCAATCTTGCACCTGTTTCGCAACTTAATGCAAATAATTTCTATAAAACCGCTGAAGATTTTGAAAATGCAGTTAATGCTGTGTATGATAACCTTCAAAATGGAAATCAATATGGAGATTTATTGATCTTTTTTGGAGAAGTTCGTTCTGACAACACCACTACACAAAGTATCGGCGGGGCAGGGTTGGATGCCGCGTATTTCGATATTGACTTCTTTAGGGTAAATACTTTAAATCCACTTGTAGCCAATTTATGGAC
>DAIQNU010000029.1:0-17419 GCA_036788235.1 Cyclobacteriaceae bacterium | reverse complement strand
TCAGGTTATTAATTCTTTAAAAACTCATTTGGTTGACTTTTCTTTAGTTTTTAGTATATCAGGTAAATCAAAATTCACTTCACCATTAAATTCGTGGAAGTAACCTATTTAATAAATCATCAAAAAGGGTGAATTACATAGGATCGGGAAGTGAGCTTGTTGATTATTTTACCAACTTCAACCATGAAATTGTTGATTTAGTTAGCAATAAGAAGTACAAAACCATTTGGATTACTAAACTTGATCAACTAATTCAAAAGAGTGTCAATCATAAAATGGGTATAAAATAATCAGATCTACCCACCCCAATAGTGGGCGGATAGATCTGATGCCTGCTAAATATATTGATTTACAATAAGTTCATAAAGCTCTTGCTTGCCACTGATTTGTTTTGGTTCTCCACTGGCTATTGCGTGTTCTCTTAAGTCTTCCAATTTCAGTTTGCCCAGTTCAAAATCCTTACCTTTGCCACTGTCAAAAGAGGCATAGCGAACCTTACGCATTTTTTTGTAATCCGATTTTGTAAGTACATCATTAGCGATTAGTAGTCCGCGAGCAAATGCATCCATACTACCAATATGTGCTAAGAAAATATCTTCCAAATCCGTAGAGTTTCTTCTGGTTTTTGCGTCAAAGTTTACCCCACCATTGATGATGCCATCCGACTCGAGTATGACCATCCAGGCTTCGGCAAGTTCCAGATAGTTCATTGCAAACTGGTCTGTATCCCAGCCATTCTGATAGTCACCACGGTTGGCATCGATGCTTCCCAACATGCCTTGATCAATGGCTACCTGAAGCTCATGCTGAAATGTATGCCCGGCCAGGGTAGCATGGTTTACTTCAATGTTTACCTTGAAATCTTTATCAAGTCCAAATTCTTTCAGAAAACCAATTACCGTAGCCGTATCATAGTCATACTGGTGCTTGGTAGGCTCCATAGGTTTTGGTTCGATGAGGTAAGTGCCTTTAAATCCATTTCTACGGCCATAGTCGCGCGCAATGGTTAAGAATGTCGCCAGGTGCTCTCTTTCACGCTTCATGTCGGTATTGAGTAATGACATGTAGCCTTCACGGCCTCCCCAGAATACATAGTTTTGACCACCCAATTCTATGGTAGCATCAATCGCATTTTTAACCTGCGTACCAGCCCAGGCTACCACATCAAAATTAGGATTGGTAGAGGCTCCATTCATGTAGCGGGGGTTGCTGAATACATTGGCGGTACCCCAAAGTAATTTTACTCCGGTTTCTTTTTGCTTTTGCTTTGCATAATCTACAATAGTTTGCATGCGCTTTTCAGATTCGGCAATAGAACCACCTTCATCTACCAAGTCGAAATCATGAAAGCAATAAAATGGCACACCTAATTTGGTGATGAATTCAAATCCAGCATCCATTTTATCTTTAGCTCTTTGTATTGGATCGGCATTGGCGTCCCAGGGAAAAGTTTTAGTACCTGGCCCAAAGGGATCTGCTCCAGTGCCACATAGAGTATGCCAGTAAGCTACAGCAAAGCGAAAGTGATCCTTCATGCTTTTGCCTGCCACTACTTGGTTTTCATCATAAAAACGATAGGCAAAAGGATTTTTGGATTCTTTACCTTCGAAAGCTATTTTCTCTACTGAGGGGAAAAATTGTTTACTGCTCATAATATATTGTATTTACGATTCTAATAATGATATCCATTGTTGATAGGCCTCGCCATAAGCCTGCGTTAATGTTGCGGTAGGCTCAATAGTCGTTATCGCCTTGAGTCCGGTAAATGCCTCGGACATATTGCTATACAAGCCTGCACCAACGCCCGCGCCTCGTGCAGCTCCTTGTGCACCATCAGTATTGTACAGTTCAACAACCGCACCGGTAGTATTGGCAAAAGCCTCTCTAAAGAGTGGGCTCAAAAACATATTGGCATGCCCTGCGCGCACGGTACTCAATTGCATGCCCATGTCTTTCATTATAGTAAAGCCATAGTTAAGTGAATTTACAATGCCTTCCTGGGCAGCTCTGAGCATGTGTGCTCTGCTGTGTCTATTAAAATTAAGGTTGTGCAATCGTGCACCGCTGTCTTTATTCTGAAGTATCCTTTCGGCACCATTGCCAAAGGGCATAAATACTAAGCCATCAGAGCCGATAGGCACGGTGGAAGCTTCGTTGTTCATATCGTCATAGCTCATTTGCCCATCCGACAAGGTGTTTCTCAGCCAGCTATTGAGTATGCCAGTGCCATTTATGCATAACAATACGCCATACCTTGCTTTATCTTTTTCACTGTTTACGTGTACAAAAGTATTTACCCTCGATTGTGGATCGTAAGCGGCTTTGTCGATAATACCATATACTACTCCGGAGGTACCAGCAGTGGCTGCTACTTCACCTGTATTGAGTACATTGAGCGAAAAAGCATTGTTGGGTTGATCGCCAGCACGATAAGAAATAGGGGTGCCCTCGGCAAGTCCTGATTCTGCGGCTGCTGCCTTACTTACTGTACTTTGAACCGAAAAAGTAGGTTTGATTTCAGGAAGTAGGCTTTTATCTATACCATAATGATCTAAAAGTTTGCTGGCTACTTGAGAATTTTTGAAATCCCAGAATACCCCTTCCGAAAGCCCTGAAATAGTCGTGGATATTTCGCCGCTAAGTTTCATGGCAACATAGTCGCCTGGGAGCATGGCTTTGTAGATTTTGGCATAAATGGCCGGTTCATTATCTTTTACCCACTTGAGTTTGCTGGCTGTAAAGTTGCCCGGAGAGTTGAGGTAATTTTCAAGGCAATGCGTAGAACCAAGTTCTTGAAAAGCTTTGTCGCCTATTGCAACCGCCCGGCTGTCGCACCAAATGATAGATTGACGCAGCACTTGCTGGTTTTTATCAACCAGTACAAGTCCGTGCATTTGATAGGATATACCAATGGCTGCAATTTCATCGGCATTTGCACCTGCTGATTGCTTTACTTCAGCTATGCCTTTTTTAATATTTTCCCACCAATCTTCAGGCTTTTGTTCGGCCCATCCGGACTGTAGGGCATTGATTTTCATTTCTTGCTTAGGATGTGTGGCTGATGCCACAACCGAGCCAGAGTCTGCATTTAATAAGGTGGTTTTTACAGAAGAACTTCCGATGTCAAGTCCTAGTAGATATTTTTTATTAGACATAATATTCGTTCATTGAATGTAAAATTCATTAGGCAATTTCAAAATGCCATTACTAATACTTACTAGTACCATTTTCAATAGTTACATGATAGGAAGGCATATCTATACCTGTTTTATCTTTGTAATCCTTGCCGATTTTTTCTATAAATTCATCGATCTTTTCGATTTTCACAAGATTTATGGTGCAGCCACCAAAGCCACCACCCATCATTCTGGATCCCAATACATAATCGAGGTTTTTGGTATAGTCCACCAAAAAATCAAGCTCTTTACAACTTACTTCATAGTCTTGGCTAAGCCCACTATGTGTTTGATACATGAGGTTTCCAAATCCTTCCAAATCATGTTGTTGCAAAAGTTTGGTTGCCTCCAATACGCGTTTGTTTTCTTTAACCACATATTCACATCTTTTGAAAACCACAGGATCAAATTCGTTTTTATGTGCCTCTAATTGCTCAAGTGTAGCCTGTCTTAAAGCAGTGACGCCCGGATAATATTTGCTCAATATTTGAACCCCGGTTTCACATTCTTCCCTGCGTGTATTATAGGCAGATGAAGCCAGTGAATGTTTTACATGTGAGTCACAGAGTACGATCTGATAATCGCTGAGTTTTATTGTAAAATGCGCATAGTCAAGGGTTTTGCAATCAAGGCGAATTACCTGGTCTTTTTTGCCAAACATACTTGCAAATTGATCCATAATGCCACATTTAACACCGGCATATTCATGCTCTGCCATTTGCGCCATTTTTACCAATTCTATCTTATCGATATTGCTGTTCCAAATTTCATTGAAGGCAAAAGCGAATGCACATTCTAATGCTGCAGAAGAAGATAGGCCAGCACCTAAAGGCACATCACCGCCGAACACACAATCAAATCCTTCAATTTCCTGTCCTCCTTTTTTAAACTGAGCAAGCACACCCAATATGTAGTCTGGCCAGCCTTTGCCACTTGGAGCAAGTTCCCCGATTTTGATCGAATACATCTCGTCCAGGTCAAGAGAATATAGATTGATTTGATCGCTAAAATTGAGCGCGACGGCACACACAATTTCTTTGTTGATAGCCGCTGGCAACACATAGCCATCGTTATAGTCGGTGTGTTCACCGATCAGGTTGATCCTGCCCGGTGAACGCACTACTAAAGGCTGATTATTGAATAAAGATTTAAATTTATTTATTACTTTTTCAGATACCATAATTATTTTATTACCAGAATACTGCGTATAGAATTACCAGAATTACAGCAATACTTATTGCACCAATTTTGAAACTTAAACTGGTTTTAAACAGCTCAGCATCGTAGTGAATACCTTTCTCAAATGCTTTCAAAGGCTTGAGCAGTACGATTAAAAATACAAAAGCAGTAACCGCTATGAAGTGCAATAATATTTTGCCAGGAACTTTGTAAAGATCCAGACCATTGTTGATGCCCACCAAAAGCAAGAGTAACAGAACCAAAAGTGCGAAGAAATAAATAGATGCTTTGCGTAAGGTTGCTTTATCGAGTTTGTATTCTGCACTGTTGTCAATATAACTTACCAGCATCATAACTAAAGAAGTTGATATAAATACTATACCCATGCGGTCAATAAATGGGAGTGCAGGGAAAATGTATTTCAAACCAAAAGACAATGGTACGGTAGCTATGGCTACCCAAAATGCACCGTTAGCGGTGGCTTTAGGCCAGAAAAAACCAAATACAAAAATGGTTAGAATACCCGGACTTACTAGGCCGGTAAATTCCTGAATGTACTGAAATGCCTGGTCAAGGGTGCGCAAGCTTGGGGCAACTATAGCAGCCAACACAAAAGCAACAACAGCCACTATTCTACCTACTTTTACCAAGGTTTTTTCTTGAGGATTTTTATTGAAGAAATTCTTATAAATATCCATGGTAAAAATAGTAGAAGTACTATTTGCCATAGATGCCAGCGAAGAAACGATGGCGGCGGTCAATGCGGCAAAAGCCAGTCCTTGCAAACCTTGAGGTAATAAATTGAGCAAGGATGGATAAGCTTTGTCTGATTTCACAAAGCCTGTTGCAGAATCGGTCATGGCCGTAGTAAAAGGCCCTGTGCCCATTTCTTGTTGAATAATCGCGAAAGCTGCTATACCTGGAATTACAACGATAAGGGGCATGAGTAGCTTTAAGAAACCAGCAAATATCACCCCCTTTTGTGCTTCGTTCAGATTTTTGGCAGCCAGTGCACGTTGGGTAATGTATTGGTTACAACCCCAATAATTTAGATTTACGATCCACATACCACCAATCAAAAGGCTGATGCCCGGCAGATCTAAATAAGCATCCTTCATACCTCCCTGTCCGTCTGGAATACTCAACTGACCTTGCTCAAAAATCATGTGAAAGTGGGTTGGCACTTCTTGTCTCAATCTCATAAATCCTTGCCAAACATCGCCACCACCAACAAGCTCTAAAGCCAGATAAGTAGTTGCCAAACCACCACCAATCAAAAAAGCAACTTGCACAACATCTGTCCATGCTACTGCTTTGAGGCCACCATATATAGAATAGATCATTGCAAATGCGGCCAAGCCATAAATGGCATATTCCATTTTGATGCCCATAATGGTCTCTATGCTCAATGCACCGAGGTAAAGCACCGAAGTGAGATTTACAAATACATATACCACCAACCAGAAAACAGCCATAATAGTACGCACACGACTATCGTAACGCTGCTCCAAAAACTGAGGCATGGTATAAATCTGTTTCTTTAAAAATATCGGTAAAAAGAAGATGCCGACAATAACTAATGTAGCTGCGGCCATCCATTCATAAGTAGAAATGGCGAGCCCCATGGCAAAGCCTGAGCCCGACATACCAATAAATTGTTCAGCAGAAATATTGGAAGCTATGAGTGAAGCACCCACGGCCCACCAGGGAAGTGCCTTACTCGCTAAAAAATAATCTTTAGAGTCTTTTACGTGACCCTTTTTTTCTCTTGATACAAACAAGCCCATGAATAATATCAAAAGGCAGTAAGCTACAAAGACAATGATATCCAGATTAGAAAAAGTCATATAGTTAGTATATTAGGGTTTTAGGTTCAAATCAAATTCAGTGGCGAAGATAGAAAATTATTTATTTATGCAATCGGTTGAAAAGCGTTAAATATTGTTTTGACGCCAAATTCCCATTGTGTGCTATTGCCACTGCCCAGAATGACCAACCCCTCGCCAGAGTTGAATGCATTGGTGCAGCATGACATAGGTTCCACAGCTATGGATTCTCTATCTGGTGGTATGTAGGCGACCAAATAGTTAAGTTGGCTTTCATCATTATTTTGCCAAATGTCTAAGGTAGTCTCAATGGCAGGATCACTTAAATACACGCTCACCCTTCCAGGCTTTTGCTTGATCAAAAAGCAGGTATCAATACTAAAATCACCAATGGTCTCAAACACTTGAAATTTTGAAAATGGCACTGATAAACCATTTGGTATAAATCTATTGTCCAGGTTATAAGATTCAGAAGCAGGCATTTTTAATGCGCATTTTTCAATTGGGCTTTGCATTTTATAGTAAGGATGCCATCCAAAACCTATGGGTAGCGCTTCGGTGCCAGTGTTTTTTGCATCTACCTTTACCGTTAATCCTTCGGTAGTATCAAGTGTATATTGGATCAAAAGTGAAAAAGGGAATGGGTAGCCAGCATCGGTACCTTTGTAATCAAGCGATAATTTCACTTTTAGGATATCGCCTGTCAAATCCTCTTCTGCCACTTCAAAAGGCATATTATATACGATGCCATGAATAGCATTGTTAAGTGCTTCTTCGTTGCAATTGAGCTTGTATTGCTTGCCTCTAAATTGGTACACTCCATCGCGCACCCGATTGGGAAATGGTATTAAATAGGCGCTTTTGAACTTCTCATCATATTGAATTTCTTTTTCTGTACTTATGCCATCTACCACTTGCATTACTTCTCCTTTTGCATTTGGTAAATGTAGCTCTACCAGATTCGCACCTTGAGAAGGTATAAGGGTAAGTCCTGTCTTTAGTTTAGAAGAAAAATAATGAAGTGCAGTTTTGCCACCGATAGAGGATTCTCTTTTTTCGAACATCCGAATTGATTTAGAATTTGTGAAAAAGCAACCAAAAAAACATTAAAAAAATTCACTGGTATTCCAGAGAGCGGTAAAATTACAAAAACAAAGCAATTTTACAACTGACTCTTTATTCCGATTTATGGGTGTAGAAAAATCTAAAAAATACAAACGTTTGGAAAAAGCTAGAGTGGTCTAAATCTGTATTAAGTTTTTAAATTCATACTTTAGACTTAATTTTCGGCGGGTTAAATTATTTGAGATGCAAAAATTGGTATTTCGCTTTTAACCTGTTCAAATTAAACCAAAGAAAAACAAAAAATGCGCGTAGGAATTTTAACAGCAGGCGGCGATTGTCCGGGGCTAAATGCAGCCATCAGAGGCGTGGGCAAAACTCTCATGGTGAAGTACAATGCCAAAGTTTTTGGTATATCTTCAGGATTTCTCGGACTTATAGAAAATGACTATAGAGAACTTACAGAAAATGATCTTTCGGGTATACTTACACTTGGAGGCACTATTTTGGGAACCTCTCGTGAAAAGCCTTTTAAAAAAGCAGCAGATTATCTGGAAGAAATCGATAAGCCTGCTATTATCAAAGAAAACTATGATAAACTTGGGCTAGATTGCCTGGTATGTATAGGGGGCAATGGCACACAAAAAACCGCCAACAAACTGGCCGCTCAAGGTATAAATGTAATAGGTCTGCCAAAAACCATAGACAATGATGTTTATGGAACTGATGTTACCTTTGGGTTTCACTCTGCTGTAGACATTGCCACTGAGGCGATAGACCGCTTACATACCACCGCCAATGCCCACAAGCGTGTTATGGTTATTGAACTGATGGGTCACAATGCTGGATGGCTCACCCTCTATGCAGGTGTGGCAGGAGGAGGCGATGTCATTCTCATACCGGAGATTGAATATGATCTGGATGTAGTTGCCGATTACCTCAACGAACGCACCAAAAAAGAAAAACAATCGTCGATAATTGTGGTGGCTGAAGGTATTAAACATAAAGAGAAAATGTCGGCTGGGCATTACATTTCAAAAAAAATAGGTAAAAGGATAGATCAGGATATCCGCGTAACTATTTTGGGTTACATACAGCGTGGTGGATCCCCTTCGCCAATGGATCGAATATTGGCAACACGGTATGGAGCATACGCTGCCAATCTGATAGCCGAAGGAAATTTTGGTAACATGGTCGCCATGAAGCATGACCAGCCTATTGCTGTACCACTTTCTGAAGTGGCTGGCAGACTCAAACTGGTTCCTAAAGATTTCCCTTTACTGTCAAGAGCAGAGAGTGTAGGCACGTGTTTCGGGAGAAAATTGTAATTAACTCAATTCAAATTTTTAGGATTTTATAAAGTGGTAGCTATTCAACTTTTCTTGGAAGAGAACCTGGCATGCAGATAACTGCTGAGTGCCTAAGTTCTCATCTTTGCTTTTCATTCTATATAAAATACCCTACTTTTGCACAAACAATTTTCAAGCAGTTTTGAAGTATACAGATATTCTGGTAAGTAATCGTAAGATCCTTAGGGCAGTTAATCTGGAAAGCAAGCGCATCGAAAAGCAATTTGGAGTCAGTTTTCCCCCGTTATTAGGTCTCAATTTTCCACATTCAAAGAACAGTAGACCAGCCATAGGTATAGGTACTAATTTTAGAAATCTAAATATCAGATCCACAGCAAGATCACAATTTGAATTGATGATTGAATCTATGGCGCTGAAGTTTTTTAAGAGTAAGGAAATAAGATCAACCCTGCTCAATATTGGGTTAATAAATTTAGATTGTCATTTTATCTTATCATCACTTTTGAGAGATATGCGCTCATTTTGTTTTACAACTTTCGCTTCAAAAGATAAAATAAAAGTTCAAAGAACATTAAATCTACTGGTAGAAATAATGGGCTTTCAGCATTTAATAATCGCTCGGGTTTTTTCGCCATCCCTGGCTTGCAAACCATAGTACCAGGTATTGATTTTTTTATTCAAATACTTTCTAAAGAAATTATAAAGTATGCACTCAATTGATATCGTAATATTTGTAGTTTACATGCTGGCAATGCTAGGCATAGGTGTTTATTTTTTACGCAATAATAAAAACACTGAAGACTATTTTGTCGGGGGTCGTTCCATGGGCAGTGTTCACGTAGGCTTGTCAGTGGTCGCCACAGATGTTGGCGGTGGCTTTAGTATTGGCTTGGGTGGACTTGGTTTTTTGATGGGGCTTTCAGGTACCTGGATGCTTTTTACAGGTTTGCTAGGTGCTTGGATTAGTGCGGCAGTACTCATACCAAAAGTGCATAAGCTTTCACTGCAAAAAGGGATGACTACTTTTCCTCAAGTCTTTGAGCACTTTTTTAATGGCAGAACTGCATTGCTTGCCGCCGCTATTTCTGCTATTGGTTACTTAGGTTTTACCAGTTCGCAAATTCTTGCGGGTGCTAAACTCGCAGCAGCTACTTTTGATGACCTCAGCATGCAAACAGCCCTGATCGTAATGGGGGTAATAGCAGTAGTATATACAGTTATGGGTGGCATAAAAGCAGTTATCTATACCGATACCATTCAATGGGCCATATTAATGCTGGGTTTGGTTTTCATAGGCATTCCCTTAGGATATTCTGCGATCGGTGGCATGGAAGGCATTAGAGCTGAGGTATCGGGCGATTTTTTAAAACTAAACAACCTGAGTTGGCAGACATTTGTGAATTGGGGTATCACCATTATCCCGATTTGGTTCACAGGCATGACATTGTACCAGCGAATTTATTCGTGCCGCACCGAGAAAGAAGCAAAAAGAGCCTGGTACATTGCAGGAGTATTTGAGTGGCCAGTAATGGCTTTTATGGGCGTTATTCTAGGTATGTTTGCCAGGGTGGCCTGGCAACAGGGAATATTAAATGGCGCACTGGAACCGGGTGTGGAGCCCGATCCTGAGATGGGCTTGCCACTTTTTCTAAAGACCATTTTACCTGCGGGCCTCACCGGACTTATGTTATCCGCCTATTTCTCAGCCATAATGTCCACAGCCGACAGTTGTCTAATGGCAGCCTCTGGCAATATTGTCACTGATTTATTGGGTAGATTTAAACGAATTGCCCGACTTAACCAATTGCGTCTTTCGCAAGGCATAACCCTTATCGTCGGAACCGTAGCCGTGATTTTGGCTGCCAAAATGGAAAATGTGCTCGAACTCATGCTCATGTCATATGCATTTATGGTTTCAGGCTTATTTGTGCCGGTATTGGCAGCATTTTTTGATAAGCGCAGAAGTGCCGCTGGTGCTTTCTGGGCCATGCTGGCTGGAGGAAGCTCCACCTTAATGCTGCTGATTTTCAAAATTGACCTACCTTTTGAGCTCGATGCCAATTTGTATGGAATTATTATTTCAGCTATGGTATATTTAGGTATTTCCCGTTATAAAAAATGAGACACTCATATTGGAATGCGCTCAAATCATTTAAATCAAAAAAATTTATTAATTGAAAATTTAGAACAATGGATATTAAAGTTATAAACATAGAAACCGGACCTGACCCACTTCATCGAAATGAATTAATTGCCAGATTTCTTTTTCAGAATCTTGATGAATTTGGTGATAAAGAAGAACACATTCTCAAGGCTATTGAGTATGTATTCAATCCCAACAGGGGGGGTGTTATCATTTTGTCACTCGACAAGATGGAAATAAATGGCGCAGTGGTGATCAATGAAACGGGTATGGGCGGTTATATTCCTGAAAACATATTGGTTTATATAGCAGTGCATAGTAAGCAAAGAGGCAAAGGTCTTGGAAAACAACTTATGAAAAAAGCTATCGAAAATGCCAAAGGTGATATAGCTTTGCATGTAGAACCTGAAAATCCTGCCAGGTATTTATACGAAAAAATCGGGTTCACAAATAAGTATCTTGAAATGAGATTTATCAAAACAAATGGAAATTGATTATAAGCAGTTGCAAAACATTCGGCAACATTTACATGCCAATCCTGAACTTTCAGGAAAGGAATATAATACTCAAGATTATATAATTAAATTCATTTCTAAGCTTAAGCCTCAGGTTTTGGCGCGTGTTGGCAAAACAGGTGTTATGGCCTGCTTCGATGGTCAGGAAGCCGGAAAAACTGTTTTAGTAAGGTGCGAGCTCGATGCATTACCGATAGAAGAAAGCAATGAATTCAGTTATAGCTCCAATGTTCCCGGCGTAGCTCATCAATGTGGACATGACGGGCACTCAGCCATTTTGTGTGGCCTGGCAAAACATTACAGCCAACATCCACCAGAAAAAGGACAGATTGTATTGCTTTGGCAACCTGCGGAAGAAAATGGTGAAGGCGCTAATGCAGTACTAAATGATACTAATTTTGGCTTTATTATTCCTGACCATGTATTGGCCTTGCATAATTTGCCAGGGTATCCTCTACATGCAGTAGTTGTGAAAAACGGTGCTTTTACAGCCGCTGTGAAAAGCATAATAATTAAGTTAACTGGAAAAACCTCTCATGCCGCAGAGCCAGAATCAGGTATTAATCCGGCTTTGGCCATAGCTGAAATTTTGCAGCAATGCCATGAACTTAATATAATAGAAACTGATAAAGCTGATTTTGCGCTGGTAACTCCTATTTATATACATATGGGTGAAAAGGCTTATGGTACTTCGGCTGGTTATGGGGAAGTGCATTTAACCATACGCACCTGGGACAATAAAGAGATGAAAAAATTGAGCAAAGCCTGTGAGGATATTGCCCAGGCCTGTGCCAAAAAACACAAGCTACAGGTACAAATAACATGGACTCAAGAGTTCAGCGCCAATGTAAATGATGCATCATTGGTCGATAAAATACGGGAGGCGGCCACTGAAAATAAACTGACCGTTATTGAGCGGAAAGCACCCTTTAAATGGGGCGAAGACTTTGGTCAATTTACCGATCAATATCAGGGAGCTATGTTTGGTATTGGAGCAGGCAAGGATCACCCTGCGCTTCATAATCCCAACTATGACTTTCCGGATGAAATAATTGAAACGGGTATTACCATGCTTCATAGTGTTGTACTTAAGTGCCTTTACTGATGTTCAGAACCTCCTTTATCGAAATAAGTAAGCAGCACTACCGAAACAACCTTGATTTTATAAAATCAGTAGTTGGGAACAATGTACGCATATCATCTGTTATAAAGGGGAATGCCTACGGCCATGGTTTAGAAGAGTTTATGCCTATGGCGCAAGATTGTGGCATAAATCACTTCTCCGTATTTAGTGCCGATGAGGCGCTGAGAATACATCCATTACTGAATCCTGGTGTAGTGGTTACGATTATGGGCGATGTGTATGGTGAGGCTTTGGAATGGGCCATTAGTAGCGGCATCGAATTTTATGTGTTTGATAGGTTCAGGTTAGAGAAAGCAGTCGAAATTGCCAAAAAGGTTGGAGTTAAAGCCAAAATCCATATTGAACTCGAAACGGGCATGAATCGAACCGGTTTCGAACCTTCAGACATTACACGCTTATCGAAATTTCTAAATGAAAATAAAGACTATTTAAGCATACAAGGTTGCTGTACCCATTTTGCCGGAGCAGAAAACATTGCAAATTATCCGCGGATCAAAAATCAGATTAAAGTATTTAAAATGGGAGTTGCCGAACTGGCTAAAAATGATATCAACCCCACATACATTCATGCTTGCTGCTCTGCGGCTGTTATGCGCTTTCCGGAAATGCACTACAACATGGTCAGGGTTGGTATAATGCAATATGGGTTTTGGCCAAATCAAGAAGTTTTTGCTGAGTGGAGCATACAGAACGATGATAAAGCAGATCCACTTCGCAGGCTAATAACCTGGAGAAGCCATGTAATGAGTGTAAAAGATGTGGCTCCGGGAAAATACATCGGCTATGGATCTTCCTACATTGCACATAGAAATATGAAGATAGCCATAGTACCAGTAGGTTACTCTCAAGGTTTTAGCAGATCCTTGAGCAACCATGGCCGGGTACTTATCGGTAACAACCGACAAGGTGTGGTTGGAATAGTAAATATGAACTCTATAGCAGTGGATGTTTCGGAACTGTCAAAAGTGAAACCCGGTGACGAAGTTGTGCTAATAGGCAGGCAAGGCGATAAGGAATTGGCCGTGTCATCATTTGGCGAATTTGCCGAAATGATGAACTACGAGCTTCTGACCCGACTTCCATACGTAATACCACGTTTAATAATTGAAGACAAAAAATAATGGCATTTATAAAACTTTACAAAGATAGACTCATACACAATTACGAATTTTTAGATAATATATTTGTCGAAAACAATATAAGCTGGGCTATTGTAACCAAGCTTTTATGTGGAAGCAAGTCTTATTTGAAAGAGGTGATAAATCTCGGCATTAAAGAAGTATGCGATGCCAGAATAAGTAACCTCAAACTGATAAAATCTCTAAATCCAAATATTGATACGGTTTACATAAAACCTCCGGCGCGAAGGAGCATTAGTAACGTAGTGCGCTATGCCGATGCCAGCTTCAACACGGAGTTTCAGACCATTAAGTGGTTGTCAGAAGAGGCAGTACGCCAAAATAAAAAGCATAAAGTCATTATTATGATTGAGCTTGGTGATTTGCGCGAAGGTGTAATGGGAGACCATTTACTCGAATTTTATGCCTCAGTTTTTCAATTACCCAACATCAAAGTCACCGGCATTGGCGCCAATTTTAATTGTTTGTATGGCGTCATGCCTTCGGAAGATAAGCTCATTCAACTCAGCTTGTATAAGCAGCTGATTGAAGCCAAATTTAGTCGTGAAATACCTTGGGTAACAGGGGGCACTTCTGTTGTTTTACCACTCGTTTTTCGCAAGCAGATCCCCGCAGGTGTCAATCATTTCAGGTTGGGCGAAACCCTCTTTTTCGGCAACGACCTGTTTACCGATGAACCCATTCCGGGCATGTTGCAAGATGTTTTTAAATTATATGCAGAAATCATTGAAATTTCTGAGAAACCTGTTATTCCCATCGGTTTTTTAGATACCAATCCCTCCGGCGAAAGTTTTCAAATTCAAGAAGAAGACTATGGTCGCAGATCTTATAGAGCCATTCTCGACCTTGGTTTGCTGGATATTTCCACTACAGAATTTTTGATTCCCGAAGACGAAAATTTGAAAATCACTGGAGCCAGCAGCGATATGTTGGTGGTAGATTTAGGCGATTCCAGCCCCTCCTACAAAGTGGGCGATCTTATGTCATTCAAACTTAAATACATGGGGGCACTCCGGCTTTTCAATTCCAATTATATAGAAAAGCAGGTAGTTTGATGCTACAAGTATTCATGCCCATGTTTATTTATAATTTCACAAACAACTAACCATTGGATTTCACTACGATTGGTTGTGCCCGCATGCCCATCGCCAAAAGCCACCACACGAGCCTGCCGCGCCAAAGCCACCCGACGCACAAGTCCATTTCGGTCTTTGGCGGCTCCGCGAGCCCATTAAGACTTTGCTATATTTAGCATATTTTTAATTTGACTGTTGTTCAGCCTTTTTGAGTAATCAGAGGCTAAATCAATTCTTCTAGCAAATTTTTAAAATTGTGCTTTACAAAGCATTTTACCTGAAATCGACCCACTTAGTAAATAATAAAGGTCTAAATTACCTCTATTTGTCACCCGTTTACCCGGTTTGGATAAAATTCCTTAAATGAGTTTTTTTAGCAATAAATAGTTGAGAATATCTGAAAAGGCCTTTTGTAATAATTACAAAAGTTATCTCTACATTACTTAAAATTAAAAATTTGAGGCCTTTATCGAAATTGATTTTTTTATTTCTATAATATTTCTAAATTGAGTACCTGAATTATAACAGAAAAACAAGGGAAGTGTAAGCAGGTGTTAAGATAAACTATAGAGCAATGGCGGATTTGGTTGATTTTTTTTCCAATCTTTTAAGTACAGACAAATGGCCGCCAAGATGGTTCTGCGGTGAATGGACAGAATTTCATGGATGGCTTTACATCATTTCTGATTTGTTGATTTGGGCTGCCTATTTTGCTATTCCGCTGAGTATCTACTATTTCATGATTAAGCGAAAGCACGACCTGCCCTATGTCAAAGTTTTTTGGCTTTTTATTTTTTTCATACTGCTATGTGGACTCACACACCTTATAGATGCCGTTATTTTTTGGTATCCCATGTACCGTTTGAGTGCCTTTATATTATTTCTTACCGCACTGGTATCAGTTGCCACAGTTATAGGTCTGGTACGCATTATGCCTGAAGCATTAAAGCTAAAATCACCTAAAGAGTTAGAGCGAATAATACAGGAAAGAACCAAAGAATTGACTCTGGTGAATGCACACCTTAACGTGGTTAACCGGGATCTCGATAATTTTATCTATGCCTCATCGCACGATCTGAAATCGCCTGTAAATAATGTAGAAGGATTGGTCAATATTCTGCAACAACACTTAGATGATAAAGACGAATTTGCTAAAGAAATAATCAATAAAATAGAAGTATCGATTGCTAAAGCAAACGACTCCATCAAAAAAATTAATAGTATATCGCGGGTACAGCGGTCGCCATACGAAGACATAGCTGAATTAGAAATAGAAAAAACCATTGATGAAGTGCTATCCGAAAATGAGATTTTGGTAAAAAAGCATGCTGCAAAAATTACCAAAAATCTTTTGGTAGGCAAAATCACTTACTCAAACAGAGCCTTGAAAAGCATATTGTACAATCTGATTTCAAATGCCATTAAATACAGATCTGCAGAGAATGACCCGGTAATTGAAATCGGCACCTTTCAGGAAAATGATACAGATACCATTTTGTATGTGAAAGACAATGGTATGGGAATAGACTTGAACAAGCACGGCAAAAAATTATTCCGTCTTTTCACACGTATTCATCAAACAGAGCATGGAAGCGGCGTAGGATTGTATGCCGTAAAAAATCAGATCGAAAACCTGAGAGGTACAATAAACGTTGAGAGCAGTCCGGGTAAAGGATCAACATTTATTATTAAAATCACAAAATTACCTCTAGACACATTTGATAATTTTAGTTCAGAGGAAACATAATATCGATTATAAGATTTATTATTGCAAAAAACGACCAAGCAAAATATGAAAAATTTTCACTGCATACTTTTGGTAGATGATGATGAAACCAGCAATTTCATATCTCGGAGAATGATTAATAGCTTGTCATTGGCAGAGCATACCCATCAAGCTATTAATGGAAAAGAGGCCATAGATTTTTTACTAGACAAATGCATGAAAGCATCTATGAGTTTATGTCCTGAGGTGGTATTTCTTGATATAAATATGCCTGTAATGAACGGACTTGAATTTTTATCTGAATTTTCTAAGTACGACCAAAAACTACCACATGTTCCTGAAATATTTATTTTGACTTCTTCTAACAATCCCGATGACCGCGCTTTTACTGACAAATTTTCAATGGTCAAAGGCTACATCAACAAACCCCTTACTATTGAGAAACTTAAAGATCAATTTGATTGAGAATGAGTCTATAAATAGCTAATCTGTACTGATTGATAGTTTTCTTTTTTGAACAATTCTTAATCAGTGTCTAGCAATAAAACATAAAATAGCAACCTTATAAATCAATAAAGCATGAATCTGATGATGAAAATATTTCGTGCCTATACTATTTAGCAAACAAGTTAGAGAATTTAAAGTTGATATTTTTTGAAATGAAACAACTTTGTTTTATCGGATTTCCAAATTTTTTACATGCAAAATCGAATATAGTACCTAGATTTCTCAAGTTGTATTTTCTCCTTTGCAGTCTTAGCTAAACTGTTGGAACTCGAAATTTGATAATGTCAAAATAATGTATGCTAAAAATCAAAAACTTACTTGTCTGTGCATTCTGGCTTTTATTGTCCACCTCACTTTATGCACAAACACTTTGGTCGATTCAAAGCTATCCAGATGAAGCGCTATATCAGCAACGCATATCTGGTATGTTGGAGATCATTGCCAATAAGCCATTTCTCGACAGAAGCAAATCTACATCTCGCTGCCCAGATACTGGCAAATTGGTGTATTATTGGGCCATTGAAGGAGATACTATCATCTCGCCCTACACAGGAAGAAAATTTGTACAAGGCTCCACCGGATATTTTGGTGCTAAGGCCAGAGGACTTGATGGTAG
>DAIQNU010000028.1:11974-17661 GCA_036788235.1 Cyclobacteriaceae bacterium | reverse complement strand
ATTTGACCCTTTCAGGGTCATCTACACCTTTCATCTTTTGCTGTAAATGGAAATTGAAAAACAGTGTTTGAAAAACAAAAATGACGCAGAACCCTCTAAATTTGGCAGTAAATTCATGTGCGAAACTTGAGTCAATTATTCATTATTCGTCATCAATTATCCATTATCAATTATTCATTATCAATTGTCAGTCGATTCAACACTGTCCATAATAGGCATCGGTGCCATGCTTTCGATCAAAATGCTTTTTTATTAATGAATTTTTAAGTTTTGGAGCGGAGGGATTAATCTGCAATGACAAGTAGGCCATTCGAGCAAGCTCCTCCAGCACAGCACTATTGTATACAGCTTTGGCGGCATCTTTTCCCCAAGTAAAAGGGCCATGGTTTGACACTAGCACCATTTCTGTCTCCAGATGCGAAAACCCGCGTCTTTGGAAATCATTGATGATCTGATGCCCTGTTTCATGTTCATAATTTCCCTGTATCATCTCATCACTCATTACCGGAGCACAGGGTATATCAGTGGTCAGATGATCAGCATGTGTGGTACCCATAATTGGAATATCACATTGTGCTTGTGCCCAAGCCACCGCATAGGTAGAATGCGTATGTACAATACCACCTACTTCCGGCCATGTTTTGTATAACAAGGCATGTGTTTGGGTGTCAGAAGAAGGTCGAAGTTTTCCTTCTATTATAGCATTGTCATAATCCACAATTACAATATCCTCGACCTTCAATTTTTCATAAGGCACCCCACTGGGTTTTATGGCAAAAACGCCACGAGAAGCATCAGCTGCACTAACATTTCCAAAAGTATACAATACCAAGCCAAGTCGTGGAAGTTCCATATTTGCTTCAAAGCAAGCTTCTTTTAATGATTTATATGAGCTCATTTTCTGTTTTTTGTTCTATAAGTTTCCCTAATTGTTTGTAGCGGGCATATAATTTATCATACTCCTTAACCTGGGTAGGGTTCGGAATATATTCGGCATCAAAACCATTACCCATGGCTTTTTGCGCATCTTCAACTGAGCTATAAACCCCAGCTGCTACTGCTGCATACATAGCTGCGCCCAATGCTGGAGCCTGAAGCGATGCTGCCACTTGAATGGGCATATTGAGTATGTCTGACATGATCTGCATGACCAATGGCGACTTCTTAGCCACTCCACCCAATGCCACGACCTTTTTTATCGGAATGCCCTCGTTAACAAAACGCTCGACAATAGCTCGAGAACCATAGCAAGTAGCTTCTACCAATGCCCGAAAAATACGCGGTGCATCGCTTCCTAAATTGAGTCCGGCAATAGCACCTTTTAATGCTTGGTTGGCATCTGGTGTACGTCGACCATTCATCCAGTCAATGGCCATAACACCCTCAGCACCAGGCGACAGTTTGAAGGCAGCTTCTGACAAACGTGCAATCAACACATCGCCCATTTTTTGTTCTACTTCCGCAGTAATGCCTGCTTCCTTTCCATAGGTAGCTATAGGCCAAAGCAGCAGCTTTTTAAACCAAGCATAAATATCTCCAAATGCCGATTGCCCAGCTTCAAGGCCAAGCATGCCAGGTATGATTGAACCATCTACCTGACCACAAATACCATTGACCAACTTACCAGAAACTTCTTCCATAGGTGCTACCAGCATATCACAGGTTGAAGTTCCCATTACTTTGCTCAAGGTATAGGCCTCTATTTCGCCACCTACTGCCCCTGCATGTGCATCAAAAGTTCCAGAACTAATGATTACCTGAGTGCTAAGCCCAAGCTTTTTTGCCCAACTTTCACAAAGTGTACCCGCTACTTCATCGGCGGTTTGGGTATTTGTGTACAATCTATCGCGCAAACCTTTAAGCCCTGGATATAATTGCGTTAGAAAATCCTCAGATGGCAAACCTCCCCATTGCTCATGCCACATTGCTTTATGACCTGCCGCGCAACGAGATCGCAGTATTTTCAGTGGGTCAGTTTCTCCCGTAAGTATGGCAGGAATCCAATCGCAATGCTCTACCCATGAATATGCAGCTTCGGCAACTTTAGCATCAATACGAAGAATGTGTGCAATTTTGGCCCAAAACCATTCACTTGAATATATACCTCCTTCATACTTTGTAAAATCAATACCCCCCCAACTTTTAGCCAGTGTATTGATTTCAGCGGCTACTTGTACCGCAGTATGATCTTTCCAAAGCACAAACATGGCATTAGGATTTTCACTGAATTCAGGCAAAAGTGACAATGGCGTTCCTTCTCTGTTGACAGCTATGGGTGTGGAACCCGTGGTATCAACCGAAATGGCGATAACATTTTCAGCAATGCCAGAGTCACAATTTTTCAAAGCACCTGCAATGCTTTGTTCCAAACCTTCCAAATAGTCTAATGGATGTTGTCTAAATTGACTATTGACAGGATCGCAATATTTACCGGATTTCCACCGTGGGTATTCAAATACAGCACTTCCACATTCTTTTCCATTAGCAGTATTTACTACAATAGCTCGTACAGAATCGGTACCATAATCAACCCCTATTACATAAGATGGCATGTATATAATTTTTATGTGTATTTTTTACAATTAAAAAAATAAAATTAAGCTTAAAACTGTAAATTACAAATTTGTGCAGAGGAAAAATTGGCAGATGTTACCCTTTTCGATCGAGCTGCCGGTAATGCTGCAATACTTGCGACAGTGATAAATCAAGTGTTAAGCCACATAATTGACGTGCTGCCAGGCATACTGGTTGGTCTTCATAAAAGTGGTCTCTGGCAAAATGAACCCATTTTAAAACGATAAAGGCATTAAAAGCACTGAAAAAAGCTTTATAAAAAGTGTCATACTTTTTGGTCTTTTGTTTTATATCTGCAATTAAAGATATGCCATTCTGGGCTTCAAGAAAGGCTTGCATGCTTTTTGGAAGTTTAAAAACGATTTGAGATAATTCTCCTGTGCTGACACGATAGAACTCCGGCACTAAATCAAAAAATAATTTAAGATCAGCAAAGCTTTGCCAATGATAAGTAGCAAACTCTTGGTCGTTTTTTGTGAGCATTTTATTTACAGCCCTTCCTGTACTAAAAGGAACCCTATGAGAAGGTCTGGGCGAGGGATAAACACAGGTCTGCCGGATTTCAGTAAAATTTCCTAGTGGAATTAGCTTATGCAAGAAATAAAAATCTTCTCCGGCTTTGCGTCGATTCATACCTCCTTGGCGCACGTATGCGTCAACCCTGCAAGCCATAGATGAGCCCACTGTATGATAGGCGTATGGGAAATTTGCTTGCCGCAATGCTTGCACATAATATCTCAAATGCAGCTCATATTGATCGATGGCAAGTTGACCCTTGGGTGAATCTGCTTTTTGATGCTCAAAATATATATTGCAGGCGGGTGAGTTTTTGTGGTTGATGAAATGGGCCTCAATTGACTGCAAATAATTGTTTTCCACTACACAATCGGCATCAAGGCATACAATGACTCCACTTTCACTATTTCCGCTTTCCCAAAGTCTTCTCACTGCTTCATCCATTCCGATTTTTCTAGCCATACCAACGCCGGCATGTTTTTCCGGAATATCATTTACAAAACGAATATAGAAGGCTAGTTTATCTGAATTTCTCTGGTCAGCCCAGGCAGTGGCTTCAAGAAAAGTTCTACGATTTAATATATCAGTTTTTTCATCCGCAGAAATGGACTGGTTAATTACTACTACTACTTCGACAGATCTTTGACAAGCATGGTTTTGGTACAAACTTGACAAAGTTCTGATCAAATCCGGTTCTTCGAAGCAAGGAATTACGACCACTAAACCAAGGTCTTTAGTTGGTTCTGCATGTATCTTTCCCCAATGGCAGGCATATCGCTGGTTATAGAGTTCGATAGCATTCATATTTGAATGTGTTGCTTTTACAAAATAAGCATCAAGGTGCCAATCGACTTATTTCCCACTTGTCCCCTTCTAAAGGCAAATACAAAATACGATCGTGGAGCCTACTTTCACGGCCTTGCCAAAACTCCATTCGCTCAGGTGTAACAGCATACCCACCCCAATGTTCCGGTCTGGGCACCTCACGACCCACGAATTTGGCTGATTCAGCAACAAAAGCCAGTTTTATATCGTTTCTCGATTGCACTTTTTGGCTTTGCGGTGAAACCCTCGCACCTATACGGCTTGTATAAGGCCGGCTTAGAAAATACGCATCTGATAGTGCCGGTGACAATTTCTCAACACTGCCTTCTATATGTACCTGACGTTCTAGTCCCGGCCAGAAAAAAGTAATTGAAATAAATGGGTTTGCGGCCAAATGCTGACCTTTTCTGCTGTTGTAATTACTAAAAAAAATAAACTTTCCATCTTCAAGGCCTTTGAGTAATACTGTGCGTGTAGCAGGTCTGCCTTCGAGCGATACCGTGCCTATAATCATAGCAGTGGGTTCATCCAAAGCGGCATCAATGGCCTCTTGCAGCCAGTTTTTGAATTGCTCAAATGGATTATTATTTACTGAACTTTTAGTCAGTTCACTTTTTTTATAATCCTTCCTGAGGTCTGCAATTTTTATTTCCATGAGCTAAATAAAGTATTAGGTAATTCAAACCTACAAACAGGATCCAAATTCATCAATAAGTTATTGAATAAATAATTTCTTAAGGGATAAATGATGACCCTTTGATATAAACTAACCAAGGACAACAACACATTAGCTAGAATAATGAATGGTAATTAAAACCACCTGAATATCAATCATCCAAAATTGATAACAAAAAATCAGGAATGCTGTTCAACACCACATACATGGAAATTCAAGTGAATAAATGTATAAAAAGTCCAACTTATACCGATAATTGACAATTAAATCATCTCATTTAAACAAATTATTGCAGCTAAACGCATATAGTTTATATTTGCTAATACAAACCAAAAATATAAGGCTATGTCTGGTGACAAAAACTATTTTAATTTTCAAAACAAAATAGAACCTGCCAGAGGAACTATGCTTATTTCTGAACCTTTTCTTCCAGATCCTAATTTTGTACGCACCGTTATATTGTTGTGCGAACACAATCAGGAGGGTTCATTTGGTTTTGTATTGAATAAACTTTCCACTTTTAAACTGGGCGATCTCGTAGAAGAAATTAGCGGCTTAAGTAGTGCCGCTCTATCAGGCATATACTACGGAGGGCCAGTTCAGCAAAACACATTACACTACATTTACCGTAGAAAACAGTATCTTGATGATAGTATTGAGATTTCTGATGGATTGTATTGGGGTGGAAATTATGAGCAGCTATTATCAATGTTAAAAAATAATTCAATCCCGCCCGAAGATTTTAAATTTTTTATAGGATATTCGGGCTGGTCTCCTGGCCAATTAAATGATGAGCTGGGAGTAAATTCGTGGATAGTATCGCGCAATTTCGAAACGGGACAGGTATTTGACACTCAACCCTCCATGCTCTGGAAAGCAGCATTGGAAAGATTGGGAGGAAAATTCAAAGTCATTTCAACTTTTCCCGTTGATCCGAGATTGAACTAACCAGTTAAGGTTAAAATTATAGAACTATGGCTATTGAGGAAAAAGACAAGCAATGGACGGATTCAGACGGAAATAACGAGGGTCAATCAAGCCCTTCATCGGAAGAGTCAAAGGTAAAAAGGGAAGTAGAAACTGAAGTATCAGAAAA
>DAIQNU010000028.1:0-11964 GCA_036788235.1 Cyclobacteriaceae bacterium | reverse complement strand
TGGCAGAAAGCCCTGTAAGCGCCGAACCAGAGTCAGAAAGTACGAAGGAAAAAGAGGCAATAGAGGCTGAGTTACATGAAGAAGTTATTGACCAAAAGGAAGAACTTGAAAAGCAGGAAAAGCGAGATTCTGATCTTCAGCCTGTTGAATCTATAATTGAAAACCCTGAAGAAATCACTGAAAAAAAAGCAGAAAAATTCACTGCTGAAAATTCAGATTCTCAAAAAGAATCCCAGAAACCTGAAGCTGTCGAAGAAAACGAGGCTAAAGAATCTGTAATTTTGGAAGTTGAAAGCCCATCTGCTTCAAAAGAAGATGTTGAGGAGACAGCACATGAAAAACCTGAATCACCTGATGTGCAAGCTGCAACTGATGCTCCCGAAAAGACTGTTTCTACCAATGAAAAGGAAATTGCAGATACAAGCCCAGATGCCGATGAAACCACAGCAACACATTCTGATGATGATGACGAGGAAAAAGAGCATGAAGATGATCAACATGAGCTAGACTACAGCGGTTACAACAAAAAGCAGTTGGTTCAGGTACTCGAAACTCAGCTAAAGGAAAATGATTATAGCACCATTGGCAGGATTTTAAAAGAAATCAAGCCCGTTTTTGATGAAATAGTCAATGCTGAAAAAGAGACGGCTTATAAAAAGTTTATAGAAGAAGGTGGCGAAGCAGATGGCTTTCAGTACAGCCCTGATGAAAACGACACCCGATTTCTTGCGGCCTATAATGAGCTCCGCGAACGTAGGCACAGCTATTACAACTCGCTTGAGCAACAAAAAGAAAAGAATCTTGCGACCAAGCTTACCATACTCGAAAAATTAAGAGACCTGATAGATGCCGATGAAACACTCGCCAGTATCAAGGAAATAAAGTCTATACAGGAGCAGTGGAAGTCGGTAGGTCCTGTGCCACCCCAACAAGTGAAAAGTCTTTGGGCAAATTATAATGCTCTGGTAGACAGGTACTATGATAAGCGCAGCATTTATTTTGAACTGAAAGAACTCGACAGAAAGAAAAATCTGGAACTGAAACTCGAAATATGTGAAAAGGCTGAAAAACTCGTCGAAGTCGAAAACATAAAAGAAGCCATCAAAACCTTGAATGATCTTCACGAGGAATTTAAACATACTGGGCCGGTACCTTTAGAAGAACAAGAAGCACTTTGGCAGCGGTTCAAAACTGCCTCTGATAATATTTACGCACGCCGAAAAGATTTCTATGAAAAACTCAAGGATGAACTATTAATCAACCTGAAGGCCAAAGAAGAGCTTGCGGATAAGGTTCAGACTTATGCAGATTTTCAATCAGAAAAAATCTCTGACTGGAATGCCATAACAAAGGAAATCATAGAATTGCAAAAAGCGTGGGAAACCATTGGCGGTTTGCCTCGAGAAAGTGCCAAGGCAGTAAATAAAAAATTCTGGTCAGCTTTTAAATCCTTCTTCAACCACAAAGGTGCTTTCTTTAAGAAAGTGGAAGAATCGAGAAGTGAAAACCTCAAACTCAAGGAAGAGCTTGTTGCCAAAGCTGATGCACTAAAAAATAGTGAAGACTTCAACACGACTGCGGAAGAACTGAAAAGCTTGCAAAGACAATGGAAAGAAATCGGCCCGGTTCCTGAAAAACATCGCAACGAAGTTTATGAGAAATTCAAAGCTGCCTGTGATCATTTCTTTAATCGTAAAAGAGAGAATTCAGGCAATGTTGAAAAGGAATTTGATGCCAACCTGAAAAAGAAAAAAGCAATTTGTGAAAAAATAGAGCAAATGGCCTCTACCGGTTCGGTTGATATTGCAGCAACCAAAGCAATGCTGGAAGAGTGGGCAGGCATAGGTTTTGTGCCAAAAAACGCCATAAAAAGCATTCAGAACAGGCTGGCAGAAGCAGTTGATGCTGCGATTGAAAAATCTGATTCTTCTGATGATGAAGCACATAAGATCAAATTTTCGGCCATGTTTAGCAAAATAAAATATGGTCCAAATGCTGACAAAATGCTTCAGAAAAAAGAAAATGCTCTCAGAAGACAAATAGCCAAGCTGGAAAATGATATTGACCTTTGGAAAAACAATTTGAGTTTCTTTGCAGAGTCTAAAACTGCTGACAAACTCAAGGCTGAATTCAATATCAAAATTGAAAAAGCCACAGCAGAATTGGAGTCACTGGAAGATCAACTACGCACCATTTCGAGTATTTAATTACTTAGGAATTTGTGTTAATTTAAATGCCTTGCAACACACATTGCAAGGCATTTTTCTTTTCTGTCAGCCTTCACCCTGCTTGCAACAGGCAAGAATTCCCCCCATCGCCCTCGTTTGTAACGAGGGCGCGCGAGAAATGCGATTGTATCGCATATCATCAACATTTTCTTACTGCAAAATCAATAGCACCACTACAAAAACAAGATTCCAGATATTCTACTGAATCTACCCCAACAGGAATTAAATAGATAAAATTGATCTTCTCCATGAGTACCTGAAATAAAATATGATGGATGTTGATCTGAAATCAGGTACTTATCACCGGACATAGCTGACTGATTTAGAATAAGTTAAATATAAAAAATGAAATGGAAAATGTACAATTAAACAGCGATACAATCGCTATTCTCGCTAGTCCTCTTTGCACCTGTACACAGTAGGCGTAAACGAGGACTATTATCATTCCGTTTTGTGAGCTATGAACTTTAACCCCTCTTCTCCCCCATCGTCTTCGTTTGAGCTAAATGCCGAAACGTGGATATAGTTGGGATTGAAGTGTTTTAGCACGGCAGTAATTTCAGCTAAGGGAGCAGCACTATTGTTGACTTTCAAAATTTTTGTTTTTCTGCAGGAATATTTATTATACCGCTACCATCAACTAACCATTGACCATTTTCTTTTTTCATTTTCATAACAAGTTTAAACTGCTCCCAATCTTTTCCTTTCATCATTATAAAATTTGAATCTGTCTCAATCTCTTCAAGCATAAACCCATCATCTGGGCTATCTTGGGAATCTAAAATTGGGTCAAAGCCAAGCCCTAGTTCAGGATCAATTTTATAAGCTTCTTCATTAATACGTTTATATTCCTGTATAAAAGAGTTGCTTACAAGCGAATTGGAAGTTATCCAATCATCAATTTCTTGTATATGCTTTATCTTCTTTAAACTTTCGACATAACTATTTATAAATTTCAAAGCAATTTCAACCTTCATTTCGTCTGGCATTTCTATAACTTGCTCTACTTGAATTGAGTCTGATGCCATTTTTGATTCTACTCCTGCTCTATTATTTGATTTTCCACAAGAAAAATACAAAATAAATATTGAAATAATAACCAATTTATTTACCATGTAAAATTTGTTTTTTATAAAACTATAGTTTCTTTAATGTCACCATATAGGAATATTGAAAATGGGTTTATAGGTGTGTTGCAGTAAGTGATCTATAGACCTACTCGTCTTGTTTTGTTATTTAATTTTGAGTCAATATAACTTCTCAATTCTTCAAATGAAATATCTATAATATTGCATCTAATTTCTCGCATCATTTTTACTGCGTCAAATTCCTTGACTTTTTCTATGTTTATATTCGTTTCCAAAATCAATTAAATCCTCAGGGCTTCTTATTACTGGCAAATTACAACCAATTTTTAAATTTATTGAATTGTAAACCTTTATTCTCATAAAATTAACTGTCAGCTTTCAACTTCAGCCTTGAACTGCCACCTCAAAATGCAAATCTAATATCCTGAATAATCACCTATTTTTTCTATGTAAGCCTCAAAATCGTTAACTTTGGAAATAGATAAAAATTATGGGAACAGTTCAAATCAAAGATGAACTTCATCACTATATTGAAGCAGCCGATTCAAGACTATTATAACTGCTTTATGACCTTGCTAAAGATTATAACCATGAGGGCTCTGACTCCAAGCAACCTTTCACCTTTCACCTTTCACCTTTGAGCCTATCTGCCGGTAGGCAGGCTTTCACCCCTAACCTCCCCCATTCGCCCTCGTTTCCGCCAAAGGCGGACAGGCCTCGCCAAAGGCGGACAGGAACAACAAGTGCGGACGAGAAATGCGATTGTATCGCATATCATCAACAAACAACAACATTTTTGTCAACCTGTCACCTTTGACCTTCTGAGCCACCTTCGAGCTCCGAGCTCTGACTCCAAGCAACACTTCAGCTATCAGCTTTGAGCTTTGAGCTTTGAGCTTTGACCCCCGAGCTTTATTCCTTTCACCTTTCACACAAATTTCATTAATTTTGTCCTAAACCGCTTTGCGTACGGCAGTAAACCATGTTGTTCGCAAACATTTTTTGTTTGATATATCAATCGATTTACCTCCTGCTTTTTTAAATGAAAATTACTAAAAACGCCTCATTAAAATCTTTCAATACCTTTGGCATTGAGGCTATAGCCCATCAACTTATTCAAATACAAAATGTTAAAGATATTCAATATTGCGTAAGTAAAGGTTGGCTTGCCAAGGAGATTGAATCACTCGTTTTGGGTGGAGGTAGCAACATGCTTTTCACCCGTGATCTTCCATTTGAAGTTATAAAAATTGAAATCGATGGTCTTGAACAAATAGCGGATGATAACGGCCATGTGTTGGTAAAAGTTGGAGCAGGTGTTGTATGGAACTCATTGGTAGAGTGGGCTGTAGAAAACAATTTATCAGGTATTGAAAATCTTGTGCTTATTCCCGGGACTTGTGGCGCTGCACCTGTTCAAAACATAGGAGCCTATGGTGTGGAGCTATGCGATGTGTTCCATTCATTAGAGGCCGTGCATCGAGTTACAGGTACTTTACGCACATTTGATCTGCAAGCCTGTGAGTTTTCGTATCGACAGAGTGTATTTAAAAAAGAACTTAAAAATCAATACATCATTAGCTCCATTACTTTGAGATTGGGAAAAAGCTTCACACCTAACCTGAGCTATGGTGCGCTTAGAGATCGCATAAATTTAGCTATTTGCAAACCTACCATCGCGGAAGTTAGCAGGGAAGTCGCGGCCATTCGAAATGAAAAATTGCCCGATCCTGTACAAATCGGAAATGCCGGTAGTTTTTTTAAAAACCCCATAATCAGTCTGGCAGATTTTGAGCGGATCCAAGGAATGTTTCCTGATGTTCCACATTTTGTTGGGAAGGAAAACTCGATAAAAATCCCGGCAGGTTGGCTGATTGAGCAGTGCGGCCTGAAAGGTTATCGTCAAAACCAAGCAGGTATACACGAGCGTCAGGCATTGGTAATTGTAAACTATGGAGGAGCTACAGGCAAAGACATACTCAATCTATCACATATGGTTCAAGATACGGTATATGCAAAATTTGGAATAGTACTTGAGCCAGAAGTAAACATCATATAAGTATATCATCGCATTCAATTGTATTGGCATAGTGATCGACTTCAACACCGAAACGCCGTAAAAAATCGACACCTTCGTCAGAGGCAATACCCTTAAACTCAGCATAAGAGCGAAAATAAACAACCTTTTTAATACCCATACTAAATATTATGCGTGCACATGCGAGGCAAGGCGAAAGAGTTACATACAAAGTTGAGCCTTCAACACTGGTATTATTTTTGACAGCATACAAAATAGCATTTTGCTCAGCATGTAAAGCTAACGAACAACTGCCTTTAGAGTCTCGAGCGCAACCTTCGCCAGGCCATTCTTCATCGCAGTTGTGGGTGCCAGCTGGTGGCCCGTTGTAGCCTATAGATATAATTCGAGTCTCTTTGGTGAGTACGGCACCAACATGTCGCTTAATGCAATGTGAACGCTTAGCCAGGTTTATGGCTAGTTCCATAAAAATATGATCGAAATCAGGACGTTTCATAAATGATTTATACTAAAATAATTCGAGTTGAAGTTTAAAAAGATTAAATATGCACAAATTTGCTCGCACCTAAAAATGCTTTTTTTTATTGCATTTATTATGACCAAAAATAAAATATTCAAACATAATTAAGGACTAGCTAAAAATTAAATCTATGAAAAACCCAAATGAAAAAGTTAAGCTTCTGGTTTTTATCCGATGTTATACCAGAAAATCACTCTTAATTGCAGCATTTTTTATAATAACCTCCCCTTTTGTCTTGGCACAAGAAGTTCTAAAATCAAGACCCAGTCCTCTCGAAATAGTTACAGTCAAATTTGATGAGACATATGTAAAGATTAATTATGGAAGACCGCATATTCGCGATCGGGTAATTTTTGGTGACTTGGTACCCTATGGAAAAGTCTGGCGAACAGGAGCTAACGAAGCGACAGAAATTACTGCCACCAAAATGATAAATATTGGAGGTCAAATGCTGGCAGCCGGAACATACACCATATTCAGCATTCCGTATGAAGATAAATGGACGATAATATTGAATTCAGATTTAGGGCAATGGGGTGCTTATAATTATGACGAGAGCAAAGATGTCCTTCGATTTGATGTTCCTACCCAAAAAACTGAAGAAAAATACGAGCCTTTCACCATAGAATTTGAGTTGCAAGAAGAAGCAGCCAATATTTTGATGATGTGGGAAAATACTAAGGTAACTATTCCACTAACTTTCATTACGGAATAATTATAAGGTTCTACTGTTGATCTAATGGATAAAGTACAACCAACCTGGAATAGGTGGTTGGCCGTTGGCGTAACCACGGCACAGGGTAACTTTAAGCCCTGAATATAAAGTATTCAGGGCATTTTCTTTTTAATAGGTAGTAGTTTAAATATCCCTCTTTTAGTTATTATCTGCTTGCCGATGGTGTATAAAAGCGTCTTTGAAAGATTCTCAATTCTATTATTTAATGTAGCGGGACACTACTTTATGGAAGGTACAAGCGGACGCTTGCACCAGTATGAAGTGATATCAGCTTTTGCCCTCCATGGTCCTCGTTTGCAACGAGGACTTTGGTGAAAGGCGATTGTATCGCCAAAGATGTGAGCTGCCGAGATAAATGTCCACTTTCCTTCGTGATTTTAAAATCAACTCAAAAAAATAGAGACAGATGACTAGCATGCTGTTGATCGTATCGAAGTAAATTATGTGCCATGTAATCCTGTACGTACAGGCTTGGTCGAAAATATGGCGTATTGCATCTATTCAAAGCATTTGTGCGATACAATCGCACTTCTCCATTATCCTCCTTACACCTGTCCGCCTTTGGCGGAAACGAGGATGATAAAAGGGTCATGCGTTAAGGTGTAGCGGGACGCTACTTTGTCTTGGTACAAGCGGACGCTTGTACCAGTATAAGGTTTGCGGAGCGGCCAAAGACCGAAGTGGGAAGTGTGGGAGGTGGCTTTGGCGCGGCTGGCCATTGTGTGGCTGGTATAAGCGTGGGGCATGCGGGTAAACAAAAAATCGAAGGCTGATATATTAGCGCACTTTGGAAAAATGATAAAGTGAAAACAAAGCTCAAAATGAAGTTTTAATGCTATGCAACCGATTGCTTTTTTCGTACTTTTCTTTATCTTTGCAACGCTCACAATTAATTTTTCATTATGATAAACCCAAAGAAAATACGATTTTTAATTCCTTTTGTATGTATATTTTTTCTTAGCATGGCTTGTCAACAGAAGTCTGAAAAGACAGATGAAGACGAAGAAATAATCAGCAATATGCCACCTGCTCCTTTGGTCACGCATATGTATACAGCCGATCCATCGGCACATGTATTTGAGGGCAAAATATACATTTATCCATCGCATGATTATGATGCAGGCATTCCTGAAAAAGACGACGGTTCACATTTTAACATGCGCGATTACCACGTTTTTTCTATGGACAACCCACAGAGTGAGGTGGTTGACCATGGCCTTGTTTTGGATATTGATGATATTCCTTGGGTAGGGAGACAACTATGGGCACCAGATGCAGCCTACAAAGACGGCACTTATTATTTGTATTTTCCGGCCAAAGACAAAGAAGATATTTTCAGGATAGGTGTAGCCACCAGTAATGAACCTACCGGGCCATTTAAAGCATTGCCAGAACCAATAATAGGCAGCTATAGCATTGATCCTGCTGTCTTTAAAGATACAGATGGAACACATTATATGTATATCGGTGGTATTTGGGGTGGTCAACTGCAAAGATGGCGTGAAGGCACATACAACATTGATGGTGAAGAGCCAGATGATGATGAACCTGCACTAATGCCTAAAATTGCGAGGATGCGTGATGACATGTTGGGTTTTGATGAAGAATTGAAAGATGTAGCTATTCTGGATGAACAAGGCAATCCTCTATTGGCCGGTGACCATGATCGCAGATTTTTTGAAGCGGCATGGGTTCATAAATATAATGACAAATATTATTTCTCTTATTCTACTGGAAATACACACAATATAGCCTATGCGACAGGTGATAGTCCCTATGGGCCATTTACCTATCAAGGTGTTGTTTTGAAACCAGTACTAGGGTGGACAAACCATCATTCCATAGTTGAGTTCGAAGGTAAGTGGTATTTATTTTATCACGACAGCGAGCTATCCAAGGGTCAAACACATTTGAGAAGTATAAAAATGACTGAGTTGACGCATAATGCCGATGGTAGCATTGAAACCATAGATGCACTGGTCGAAATTCAATAATTTTCTTGAAAAAATAGTGAAATCATCCCATTGTGTTAGCACGTAATGGGATGCTTTGTTTTTAGGCTTTCATCATTAGATCTAGTAATTTTCTGTCTAATTTATGACCGTACCAGTCTTCATATTCTACATCCTCTCTTCCTGAATCTAAGACACCAAAGTTGCCTGAAAATTCCCACAAACTAAAACCAATATCATGTTTACCAAAGATTTCAAGTACATCACCAAACCATGCTAAAAATACATCGTGCGGAGTTTTATTGTAACATCCGCATTCACCACAATGAACACCAACACCCTGATCGACCAATTCAATCCAAGGCTTATAAAAAGTTTCCAACATCTCTTTGCTTAGGTACTGATCTCCTACCTGACCTGGCCATTTAGGCTCGGGCAGGTTATCAATGTCTTTAAAAGCCCACGAAGCTTTATAATGGGAAATTATGGCGGGATGATAGCCTCTACAACTTTGCGCTATATCCAAGTCGGTGATCTCCGGAATTACATCACTCCCAATATTATTGCCATCTGCAATTACCAAATGATTTGGATTAATGCTTCTGATGCGTTCAAATGCAGCTTTGGCAACTTTTCGGTACACATCGCCAGGCACCGGACGTCTGTTAGAATGCTGGTCATTCATATCATCGCGCCATGCCGGCTCATTGACCAAATCGAAACTTATTTTATCGCTAGAAGTATTTTTGTAATGCTTTGCCCACATTTCCCAATGGAAATTAAATGCCTCTTGGGCTTCTTCATCGCGCCACAAATTGTAAGGTTCGTGAAAACCTGCATTGATACAATATCCAGGTGCTCTGTGCAGATTTATGCTGGCATGCATGCCGTACTTATGCGCCATGGATACTAATTGATCAATTTTCTCAACCATTTGCTCATCAATATTATAAACCTCATCCGGCTGAATAGGTCGACTTCTGTCAAAATCAAGATAAGCAGGATAGGCCATAGGAATTCTTACAAAATCAAATCCCCAATCGGACATCCATTTAAACTGCTCTTCGGTGGTGGCAGGTCTGCCATGAGATGGGTCAGGCGCAAAAAAATCTAGTAGATTAAAACCTTTCCAAGCCGGGATTTTGTTTTTGGAAACCACAGCTTTCTCTTTGGAGCTACTACATGCGGCTATGCCCACCAGCCCTATACAAGCAGTAGCCATACTTGTTTGCCTAATAAAGTCGCGGCGATTAATTCTTGGATTCATTTTCATTATTGAGGGGTTTATATTGTAAAAAAATGGAAATGTGTCAATCCAAAAATAACCAAAAAAGATGCTGAATAAAATGATTACATGCTGAGATTTAAGATTGTGGCCTCTTAAAGTTCAGGCACGGGTAATACTGTCCAATAGCCAAAAGTGATGAATGTCTCAAAAAATCAATGCAACTGCTGCTCATATACTTTAGCATTGGCATTCGGATTGACCTGATAAGTCAAAACCTTGCCATCTTCATGCACTTCTACAATTCTAAAGCCTTTGTATTCCACACCCCAACTTCCACCTATGTGTCCATCGAATAGAAAAGGTGTTTGTTGATAGATTTTCACATCATCTTCATCGTGGTCATGCCCATGAAAAACCCCTTTCACATTGGTTGTCTGACTCAATAAATTCATCACTTCCGGACAATCTACACCATTGGTTGTCCATTTGCTTTGGGCAATATGCAGCAACACAAATACATGGTCAAGGTGTTTCATATCATCAAGCGCTTCTTGCAGCCAACTTACACTGGCACACAAGTATGCACCTTCCTCATCAGAAGTGTCTCCTAGTATAAACCCAATATTATTAATAATAAGTGAATGGTTGGTTGGATAGCCCCAATTCTGTTGCCAAACTTGAGTACTCACTCGATCATGATTACCTCTTGTCGAGTAATAAGGCATATCAAGAGCATATAAAACCTCCTTAACCTCAGGTAGGAATTTTGGATCATCATGGATCATATCGCCATTAAAAAAGGCCACGTCGAGTCTTGATTGCGCCTTTTCCTGATTGAGCCATCGCACGATATCGCGATGATACATCTTAAAACTAGTATTTGGCTGGCCATAGTGTCCATCTGAAGCCACTGCAAACCGGCAAACAATTGTGGAATTGTCTTGGGCTATGGCCTCATTCAGGACAGATAAAAAACACATGACTATAAACAGAATGGATAAATTGATTAAATTTTTGCAGCTCATGATTTATTTCATTGAAATCCAGGAAACCACCATGAAGCATTTGAGTACATACGTACTGCATCTTCATAGGTAAGTCAATATCAAGGCCTAATTTATTGTAAAATTATGGTTGAACCATAAGGAGTCTATATTATCCTTTTGTTAAGATGATTTATCATGCGAAAAAAGGGTGATAAATGGCTAAAGCCACATTCCTTATTGAGCTCTCGAAATTTAATTTAGAGACATCGTTCAAAACGATTTGATTTACTCAGGCTTTCTGCGATTTATTTTCTTTTCAGCAATCGCCTTCTTGTTTTGCAATCTCTTTTTTACCGCAGCTTTGGTTGGCCTTGTGGGTCGTCTTGCTTTTACCGGCCTGCTTATTTTGTCAAGCATTTCGTAAAATTTATGTATCGCCAAGGTTTTATTTTGAAGTTGTGACCTTGTTTCCTGACTTTGAATAATCAATACACCTTCGTCAGTTAACCTTGAACCCAACTTTTGCCTAAGAAAAGTTTTCTCATCATCATCAAGCAAAGCGGATTTAGGTATATCAAAACTCAGCGATATTTTTGAATTCACTTTGTTGACATTTTGTCCGCCTGGTCCACTACTGCGAGTGGCTTTTATTTGAATTTCTGTATCAAAAAATCGATCTGCTATTTTGGTTAAAAGGTGCATGATGAAAATTGTAATATTGTTTTGCAGTATTTAAAAATAATTACAAAACTAGAATTAATTGCGGAACTAGCGGATAATGTAGCTAAAAATAAGATTTTAGCTAATTAGTACGATTAGCATACGCAATTTGTAAAGTTGCTATTGATTGATGCTTTAAAATAGTTTGGATTAAATATAGAGATTTAGTATCTAATTAGATACATTTGTTAAAAACTGATTTAAAATGCCTACGATTGATAGCTTCAAGGGTATTAAAATACATGTTTATAATGGAGAGCAAGACCTCCTCACATTCATGCAGATTATAATGAGTATGAAGTGCTTATTGAAATAGAGCAGGGAAAAATTTATTCTGGAAGCTTACCTAACAAACAATTAAAACTAGTACTAGATTGGTTAGAAGGGAATTCAGAATGGGCTTTAGAAGTTTCTTATGAACTAAATCCAGAATTAAAATGAGAAAGAACATAAAAATGCCGAGGATCT
>DAIQNU010000027.1:15546-17677 GCA_036788235.1 Cyclobacteriaceae bacterium | reverse complement strand
AATATTTTTTATGATTCTGTCAATAGGTAAAATTGAGCTGTCGCTGGTAATTACCTGTGCAAAGGCTGTCTTGTGAAGGTTTTTAGAAAGTGCCCAGATGGTAGACTCGTTGCCTTCAAAGAAGCATTGCGTGCTTTGCATGATCGAGCTGTCGGCATTAAAACCAACCAATGTGGCTGTGTAACCAGCTTTTGATTGCCCAAATGCAAAAGAATGAACCAGTAAAAGCGATAGAGTTGCTATAACAAAATATTTCATGCGTATGCGTATAAATTTAGAATCAACGGAAAAAGCCTTTAGCTCAATATCGATGCGCTGCCCGGCAATACTTTTTTAGAGCAATGCAACTCATACATATCATGCACAAGGCAATTGGATTTTCAGCTTTCATTTATTAAGCCTAACAAAAATAAATTTTTTAATGCTCATCTACCTGATTTGCACCCCCCGCTAAGCTTGCAATAACATTTGGAATATTACACTTCTAAGTATTGACATTAAATACCACCGACTTTTCGCTGGTCTGGGCGGCCAGGTTTACCTTGTCGGGCAAAAAAAAGACCCTGACAGGCAGGGTCTTTTCAAATCGATTTTATATTAAGGTTCTATAAGTGAATCACTTCTCCGTAGGCATCTGCCGTTGCTTCCATCACAGCTTCCGACATGGTTGGGTGCGGATGAATGGTTTTTATTATTTCATGCCCCGTGGTTTCCAGTTTGCGGGCAGCCACTACTTCTGCAATCATTTCTGTTACGTTGGTGCCGATCATGTGTGCACCAAGCCATTCACCATATTTCGCATCGTAAATCACCTTTACGAAGCCGTCTTTCGCTCCTGCGGCACTGGCTTTGCCTGATGCCGAAAAGGGGAATTTGCCTACTTTTATTTCATAGCCGGCTTCTTTTGCCGCTTTTTCTGTATAACCCACCGAGGCCACTTCCGGTACGCAATAGGTACAACCGGGTATGTTGTTGTAGTTGATAGGTTCCGGATTATGCCCTGCAATTTTCTCTACGCAGGTAATACCCTCTGCAGAGGCTACGTGCGCGAGTGCCTGGCCACCTACGATATCGCCAATGGCATATACACCATCTACATTGGTTTTGTAGTATTCATCTACGATCACCTTGCCTTTTTCTACCTTTACACCTACTTCTTCCAGTCCAATGCCCTCAATGTTGGCAGATACACCTACTGCCGAAAGTACAATGTCACAATCCAGGACTTCTTCTTTACCACCAGTCTTGACGGTCACTTTACAGCCTTTGCCCGAAGTATTTACTTTGGTCACCTCTGAGCTGGTCATGATCTTGATGCCCGTTTTTTTATAAATGCGCTCCAATTGTTTCGAAATTTCTTCGTCTTCGAGGGGTACAATATTTGGCAGGTATTCTACTATGGTAACTTTGCAACCGAGAGAATTGTAGAAATAGGCAAACTCCACACCTATAGCGCCAGAGCCCACCACTATCATGCTCTCAGGCATCTTGTCAAGCGTCATGGCTTTGCGGTAGCCAATTACCTTTTTTTGGTCAATGGGCAGGTTAGGCAGCTCTCTCGACCTGCCGCCGGTAGCAAGTATGATATGATTGGCAGTATAGTCGGTTTTTGTGCCATTTTTGGCTTCAACCTCAACCGTTTTATTTTTCTTGAGGCGTCCAAAGCCTTCCAGTACATCAATTTTATTTTTTCTGAATAAAAACTGAATGCCTTTGCTCATGCCATTGGCAACATCGCGGCTACGCTTGATGGTAGCACCAAAATCTACCTTTGCATCCGAAACTTCTATACCATAATCCTTGGCATGCTTTATATATTCAAATACTTGTGCACTTTTCAAAAGCGCTTTGGTAGGTATACAGCCCCAGTTGAGACATACGCCGCCAAGTTCTTCGCGCTCTACAACGCCAACTTTCATTCCTAACTGCGAAGCTCTAATAGCCGCCACGTATCCACCAGGACCGCTTCCAATAACAATTAAATCATATTTTGATGCCATATTGAATGTGTTTATTAATGTCGGTATGGAAAAAATTATGCGGCAAATTTACTCGATTTGCTTATAGAAAAAAACTTGATGGCTGCTTAATGAAGCACTGGCAGAACAAAAGATCAAATTTATTGCAATCG
>DAIQNU010000027.1:0-15446 GCA_036788235.1 Cyclobacteriaceae bacterium | reverse complement strand
TTGAGAATTTCGATCACTTTTTGCTTTACCGAATGTCTGTACACCGCCAAACTTATTTCGCGCACCGGAACCGGAGGCTTGAAAAATTGCAATGCGGCACGTTCTTTTTCAGAAAAGTCAAGAATGGCAAGTTCGGGCAAAATGGTGAAGCCATCATTTGCATTTATAATACGAATGAGGGAGTCGATACTTCCGGCTTCATATTCCAGATTTCGCAGTATGTTATTTTGTTTTTTGAGCTCACAAAAATTGACCACTTGAGACCTGAAGCAATGTCCTTCTTCCAATATCCACAGCCGGTTCAAGTCCAGATCTTTGGGTAAGATAAACTTTTTGTCTTGATGATTCTCATTTTTTCCTGAATACACCACAAACCGTTCGCGATACAATGGCAGCTCCTTTATTTGTGGATGATGTAAAGGGGAAGCCAAAATGCCTACATCTAATATTTCTTTCTGCAAGCGATCGACGATTTGATCCGTAGTGAGCTCAATAATCTTAATGTTCAACCCCGTGTATTTGTTGAGTAGTCCATTTAGAAATAATGGCAATAAAAAAGGCGCAACGGTTGGAATGATCCCAATTTTTAGTTCTCCTTTAATTTCACCGCGAGCTTCTTGTATTATTTCTTTCATTCGGGTCGACTCTGCCAAAATGCGTCGGGCTTGCTGTATCACCAAAGCACCAATTTCAGTAGATACCACAGGCTGACGACTCCGGTCAAAAATTACAATACCGAGCTCATTTTCCAGCTTTTGAATCATTGCACTGAGTGTTGGCTGTGTGACACAACAACTTGCCGCTGCTTTTGCAAAATGGCGATGTGTGTCAATGGCAATAATGTACTCCAGTTGTTGAAGGTTCATATTTATAGATTTCGTCTATGTAAATTTATAACTTATAAAGCAAATGAATACTATGGCACGAAAATAATAGCCGCATTTGCACCGATTTTATTCAAAAAATCCACTTGGGTTTTTTCACTGCACGAAACGTTGTAATATTGAAGGAAATTAATGTGAAGGATTACTGGGATTATCCATTCCTGATCTTTTTTATCATTCGTAAAAGGTGGCCGCTTTGAATGATTATAAACAGGCACAAACCCAACAAAATATGAGATAAGGGATTTATAAGATTTGGTAAAATACTTTGGTCAATTTTTATCTCAGTTGGTGCAAACTTTAAATGCTGAGCAATAAGCTCTGAACGTAAAAAATAAAAGGATAAAAATGAAATTACTTGAAGGAAAGAATGCCTTGGTAACAGGAGCTTCAAAAGGCATAGGTAGGGCGGTAGCTTTGAAATTTGCTGCACAAGGAGCCAATGTAGCTTTTACCTACTTATCGAGTGTAGAACAAGGCCAGGCTTTGGAACAAGAGCTGGCGAGCTTTGGTGTTAAAGCCAAAGGATACCGTTCTGATGCCTCTGATTTTGCAGCAGCAGAAGAATTAATCAACCAGGTAGTGGCTGATTTTGGCAGTCTTGATGTGCTCGTAAATAATGCCGGTATTACACAGGACAACTTGCTGATGCGTATGTCAGAAGAAATGTGGGACAAAGTCATCAACGTAAACCTTAAGTCGGTTTTTAATACAGTGAAATCTGCCACACGTGTTTTTATGAAACAAAAAAGCGGATCAATCATCAATATGACTTCTGTAGTTGGGCTTAAGGGAAATGCCGGTCAGGCCAACTATGCGGCTTCAAAAGCTGGCATCATCGGATTTACCAAATCTGTTGCTTTGGAGTTAGGTTCTCGTAATGTTCGCAGCAATGCCATAGCGCCGGGTTTTATTGAAACCGAAATGACCGCCAAACTAGATGAGAAAACAGTTCAAACCTGGCGCGATGCCATTCCTCTTCGCAGGGGAGGTTCACCAGACGATGTAGCTGATTGTGCGGTTTTTCTTGCATCTGATCAATCATCTTATATTACCGGGCAAGTGCTACAGGTAGACGGTGGCATGCTTACATAGTGATATTTTCGATCTTCGAAATAATTAATTGAAAATAAAAAATGAGTTTTTGAAAAACTCATCGTTGATTAAGCATTGTCGATGTAAAATATATATTTAAAACAGTCCTGCAAGCTATTGAATATGAATAAAATGGGTTTTTTATTTGAATCATCTCCATGGCTGGTACTACTATGCCTGCTGGGAGCGATACTGCTTGCCGGATTGTTATATTATAAAATAAGTGCCCCTTGGAACAGTTTGGCAAACAAATTACTTGCTGCAGCACGATTTGTATTGGTTTTGGTTATTTGTTTGCTGTTGCTGAGCCCCTTACTAAGACAAATCATTAATACGACCGAAGCGCCAGCTATTGTTTTAGCCATTGACAATTCACTTTCTATTAGTGAGGTAATTTCAGAAGACAGTTTGGCTGTTTTGTTTAGTAAAATAGATGATTTACGGGAAAAGTTGATAGATGCAGGCTACCATGTCGATGTTCGATCGCTGACTCAAACAGACTATAGACAGGTCAGTGATATTGCCTTTGAGGCAAATGAAACCAATCTTGACAATCTTCTGGAAGACATTCGCATCGATTATGAATCAAGAAATCTGGCATCAGTAGTTGTATTTTCTGATGGGATATACAATACCGGGAACAACCCTACATTTAAACCCTTAAGTTTCAATGTGCATACGGTTGGTATGGGTGATACTATACCAAAGGCTGATGTGAGAATCAATGATTTGCTCTATAACAAAATTGCATACCAAGGAAACAAATTTCCGATAGTTGCTGAAATCGTGAGTGATGGTATGCAAAATAGAACTTTGGAAGTACAGGCAATCAAAGGTGGCAAAGTGATAGACCGACAGCGCTTGGAAATCAAAGATGATCATCAGTTTAACGAAGTTACTTTTCAGGTTGAGGCTAGTGAAGAAGGAATGCAACAATACGCGATTTATGTGGTACCTCAGCAAGATGAGTTTACCCAGGCAAATAATCGAAAAGATGCTTATGTTGATGTGATCGAGGGGAAAGAAAAAATCCTTTTGGTTGCTCCTGCGCCACATCCTGATATTAAAGCCTTTCGCAGCGCTTTGTCGAAAAATCAGAATTATGAGTTTGAAATCTGGATACCGGGCGTAAGAAATCAAAATGTTAATCCGGAAGATTACGGCACGATAATTTTGCACCAGGTGCCTGATAACAGTAGGCAGTTTGCTGATTTGTTGGTTCAGGCAGAGGCAAAAAATATTCCATTATGGTTTGTAATAGGCCAACAAAGCAATATAAATGAGTTTAATCGAATCAATGGCATAATGCGGATAGCGCGTGCAGGGCAGCAAACTGACAATGTGTTTCCGGTGCTAAACAGCAACTTTCGAACCTTTAAAATTAATGAAGATTTCACTTCGATTTTCGATAATTATACACCCGTAAAAGTACCGTTTGGTTCCTTCACTGTAAACGATGCAGCAGAAGTTTTGCTCTATCAACGCATCGGAAATGTACGATCAAACAAGCCCTTGATGCTGATTCAGAATTTAAACGGCAGGAAAAGTGCCGTAATGCTTGGTGAAGGTATGTGGCAATGGCGGGTACAAGAATATGCTAAAACCGAAAAGCATGAAGCTTTTGATGATTTGATTGTAAAAGTAGTTCAATATTTATCGACCAAAGATGACAAAAGAAGATTCAAAGTTTACCCTTTGAAAAACGAATACATTGAAAACGAAACAGTGGTGTTTGAAGCCGAAGTTTACAACGAGATTTATGAGCTAACCTACGGGCATAAAATCGACCTGACCATAAAAGACGAAGCCGGAGAAAGTAAAGGATATACATTTGTAACTAGTGAGCAAAATGCCAAATACCCCATCAATGATTTGACAGAGGGTGTATATTCTTATGAGGCTAAGGCAACCATAAATGGTATAGTAGAAACAGCAAGTGGCAAATTTGCTATTCGTAAACTTCAAGTGGAAACTACTTTTATCACCGCCAATCATAACCTGCTTAGAAACCTCGCCAATGCCAATAGTGGTAATTTTTACACTCAAAATGCATTGGAAGAATTGTCTGAAAAATTGACAAACCTGGAGGCAAGTGCCAGGATCTACAGTTCAGAAGACTACCTATCGGTCATTAACCTCCGATGGCTTTTCTTCCTTCTGCTTTTGCTTGCGGCTGTGGAGTGGTTTTTCAGAAAGTACCTGGGTGGGTATTAATGATACTTCAAGTTTACTAAAAGATTTCGCATGATCATTGATTTGAGAAGTGATACCATCACTAAACCCACAAAGGGCATGCTCCAAGCCATGCAATCTGCACAAGTTGGTGATGATGTTTTTGGTGAAGACCCCACTGTAAAAAGCCTCGAAAGCAAGCTAGCTACCATGTTTGGCATGGAAAACGGATTGTTTTGTCCATCTGGCACCATGTGCAATCAGATAGCCATCAGAATACTCACACAGCCTCAGGATGAGCTCATCTGTGATGAATTGTCGCACATTCACCTATACGAAGGCGGAGGTATTGCCTACAATTCTATGGTCTCGACGCAATTGGTAAAAGGCGACAGAGGTCGAATTTCAGCTGATTTGGTGCTGCAAAATATCAAAGCCGATGACATCCATTTTCCAAGCACCCGATTGGTAACATTGGAAAATACTGTAAATAAAGGTGGTGGTAGTATTTATAGATTAAGTGAGATAGCCTCGATTGCGGAAGTTTGTAAAGCTAATCAGTTGAGCATGCATCTGGATGGTGCAAGAATATTTAATGCTTTGACGGCCTCTGGAGATACTGCCAAGGATTATGGTCAATATTTCGATACCATTTCTGTTTGCCTTTCCAAAGGTCTGGGTGCACCCGTTGGCTCTGTGTTACTTTCAAGTCAGTCCAACATTCGCAAGGCACGAAGAGTGCGCAAAGTTTTGGGAGGAGCTATGCGGCAATCCGGGTATCTGGCAGCCGCCGGAATATATGCGCTCGATCATCATGTTGAAAGACTGACGCAGGATCACCATCATGCCAGCCAACTAGCCAACATACTCTCAGATTTACCCTGGATTGAGAGTGTGCTACCTGCCGAAACCAACATTGTGATTTTCAATTTGTTGGATAGCCTGAATAAGGAAAATGTAATTGAAAGATTGTCCAATGAAAACATTCGTGTTGTGCCTTTTGGCCCTTCATCGATAAGAATGGTTACGCATCTTGAAATTACCGACTCAATGATAGATCGAGTCGAAACTGTACTAAGAAAACTTAAATTTTAAACGTTATGTATTCTTCTCATAATGTATTAATTGGACGATCTTGAGGCGCTAGCACTCACATCTTTTCTCCTTATTTATGTAAGTCATAGTCGGCTCTTTTTTTAGATGCCAGGTTTTTTTAATTTTTGAAGTAGCCAAACTTGATTCTTGCAATCTAAGACATGAAAAGGAAAACGTATAAATCAGCCTTTTTTCCGATAGATAAAAGGCTGATTTAGTTTAGATTTTTTCTCCACTAAGTGCAGAGAATATGGCGTTGATAAGCCAAAGCACAATGCTGAAGCCCATAGCCCACCAAAAATTGGCCACTTCAAAACCAGGTACCAGCCAACTGGCTATTAATATGACGATGGTGTTGATTACCAACAAAAACAAGCCAAGTGTAATAACAGTTAGTGGAATGGTAAGAATGACCAGCAGTGGTTTGAGTGTGCTATTGAGAATGGCTAATACACCTGCCACAATAATGGCATATATAAAACCATCAACACTAACACCACTGAGCAAATGCGCTGCTATAAGCACAGCAATGGAGTACAAAACCAGGCGAATTAAAAAATTTAGCATATCATTTTTAGATTTTAATGGTTAACAATAGTAGGCAAATTTGATGAATGCAATTATGAAAAATTGAGTAATAAATACTTAATATGCAGTATTTTTTTATTTAATCAATATAATTACAAAACAATTAATCTAAAATATATTATGCACATCTATGATGTAATAATAATAGGAGCAGGGCCTTGTGGCCTGGCTTGTGGCATTGAGGCACAAAAAAACAGTTTGGATTATCTCATAGTCGACAAAGGAAATATTACCGAGTCTGTAAGAAGGTATCCGGTAAATATGACATTTTTTTCGACTTCAGAAAATATCGAAATTGGAGATGTGCCATTTATATCGCAAGGAACACGGCCAAACCGAACCGAAGCGCTAAAATATTACCGAAAGGTGTGTTCACATTTCAAATTGAACATTAAGCTTTTTACTGAAATAAAAAATGTAGAGCAAACAGCGGGTTATTTTGCACTTACAGACAACCTAAACAAGCAATTCTTTGCTGCTAAAGTAATTTTTTCAACTGGCTACTACGATGTACCGCGAAGACTCGACATACCCGGAGAGAATTTGCCTCATGTGAGCCACTACTACGATGAAGCCTATAGGTATACACTAACCAAAACCGTTGTAGTGGGAGGAGCTAATTCAGCCATAGAAGCAGCATTGGATCTGTATCGCAATGGTGCCGAAGTAACAGTGGTGCACATGTTGGACTGGCTCGACAAAAGAGGCAAATATTGGATCGTGCCAGATTTAGAAAATAGGATTAAAAAGCAAGAGGTAAATGCCTATTTCAAAACGGTAGTCACCAAAATAGAGCCTGGAGTGGTATATATTAAAAATCTGGAAACAGCTGAGGAAAGTACCTTAGAAGCGGACTTTGTTTTTTTAATGACGGGCTATAAACCCGATGCTGATTTTTTAACAAAAGTAGGTATTCAACTTAATGGTGAAAACCTGATACCTGAACTCAACCCTGAAACGTATGAATCAAATATACCAGGGATATATCTGGCTGGTTCGATAGTTGGTGGTGAAGAAACTGCAAAAATATTTATAGAAAACGGGAAGCTACATGCACAACCAGTAATTCGGGATATAGTAAAAAAGATGGCAGAAAAAAAGGCCGGATTTACGCACAAAGTGCATTGAAATCCGGCATTACAAAATTGAGTGTATACTATATTTTGCCCGTAGGCATTAAATTGAAATTTCTGATGTTGTACGTAAAGGTGAGCATATAATATTGTTGCAGTACCAATTGTTGTACGTCTTCCACATATACATCAGTCACGTTTCTATCAAGGCTGTTATTTTGGTTAAGGAAATCAAAAACTGTCAATTTTATTTCTCCATTATCCTGCATCACTTTTTTGCCAACGCTTACATTCCAAAGCATAAAGTTAGGATTGACTGCATCCGATAATCCAGTATAATAATGATGTGCAAGATTGTTGTCAATAAATAAATCTTTCCAAAAACGCCAGAATAAATCAACTCTTGAAGATTGCACACTAAAATTGTTATTAAGATTGGGTCGAAGCTCATTAGTGACGATATTGTAATTGAACCTGGTGGTAAAATTGAAATCCAGATTTTCGCTGATATTGCTGCTCAGTGTTAAACCTTGACCCATGGTAACGTTGTGCGTGAGGTTATTTTGGTAATTGATCATACCCGGCATTCTTCTAAAATTGACCCTGGTGCTGAAGTTGGCATTGGTTTTAATGAACTTCAGATAAGTACCATATGACATATAGGTTCGCAGATTGTACATGCCATTTAAGTTGACAGGATATCTGAACTGCCCCCCTTGCACCAGTTGTCGCTCACCAATTAAGGTGTCTTGCTGAGCAATAACAGTGGCATTAGAGATGTAATCATCGACGACATAAGCGCTGCCATAAAGAGTCAATGATTTTTTTGTTTCAGGGTTTACCCATGCATATCGCAAGGAGGCATTGTGCGAAAAAGATTGTGAAAGATTGGAGTTGCCTTCATAAAAGCTCATGGAGTTGAATACACTTACCACATTTTGCAATTGATAAATAGAAGGTTCGCGAGTATCAGTATTGTACGTTAACCTAAGATTTGCCTGCTTACTAAATTTATATTGGAAACGAGCGCTAGGCAGTGCATTTTCAAAGCGCCTGAAAACGTTGTTTTCATTGGGAAAAACCTGCTGATTGTCTAATTGAGAATTCTGATAGTCAATCCCTGCATTAATATTCCATTTGTCGTTATTGAAATTATACTTGAGACCGGTGCGTTGTGAGAAAAATGTATTGTTAAAACTATTGCTTAGCATCTCATCCAAGATAGCATATTCAAGGTTTTCAAAATCGTAGTTGAATGTTTCTTGTAAACTATTGCTTCTTTTGTTGCCAAATGAATAATTTGCTTCTAACATCGAATAGTTACCAAATCCTTCGGTAAAGGATAGACGAGTATTATAAGAAAAGTTATTATCTGAATTGAGTCGTATTTGCTGTACTGAATCTGAAGAAAAACTTTCGCCATATGATCTGTCAAGAGCCCTTAAACCAGACAAACGTTCATTATTCCCATTACTCGTGCTCAACCTTACAGAAAATGTACGCCCTTTTTTATCGAAACGGTGCCTTAAAAGAAAGAAATTGCTAATACTGCTGCCATCACCTTCATAGTTGCGAATACTTTTTGAATCACTTAGTAATTCATCCGAATCCAATGTATTTACAATTTCAGCATTTCGTTGAGTTTCATTGCTTTGCAAATTTATCCTTGGCCGATATATTAAAGATGTTCGGTCATTAAATTTGTATTCAAAGCGGATGTTAATTCGATGGTTGGTATTGATTGAGTTGGTTTCTCCCATTTCATTCATAAACTGGCTGCCATCTGAAAGAAAAAATTCACGGCTTCTTAATCTCCAGTTTTCGTTTACACCTCTGTTGTAAAAATAACTACCACTCATTTCTAATTTTTTACCCCAGGTATCAGAGAAGTTAAGTCCTATGCCATTGGTTTTTGTGATACCAGGCTGTTGATTTACTTGAAAATTGTCGTCGCCACGCCTGGGCTGGTTATCGTCGCCCTGCACACCCAGCAGGTCATCGCTCGAAAAATTTTGCTGATTTACATTATTAGAAAGCCCTATAATCGAAATTCGGCGATCGTTATTAAAAAGGTTCACATTGCCACCAACCAAATAACGATTGTCAGTGCCATAGCCTGCATATACTTTTCCAAACTGCCCTTTTCTTGTTTCAGGCTTGGTTACGATGTTTATCGTTCTTTTGGTATTGCCATCGTCTATGCCCGTAAATTGCGATTGCTCACTTAGCTGGTCAAAAACTTCAATCTTTTCGACAACTTCTGCGGGTAAATTTTTCAATGCCGCCGCAGCGTCATCGCCAAAAAACAATTTTCCGTCTACCAACACTTGAGTTACAGCCTCACCTTGCGCTGTTATTGTTCCGTTTTCTAAGGCAATACCCGGCATTTTTCTAATTAAATCTTCTGTGGCGGCATCAGGTCTGGTTTTAAAGGCAGCGGCATTAAAAGCAGTAGTATCTCCATAGTTTTCACCAATAATGGCTGTACTTTCAATCACCAATTCGCTCAAAAATCTACTATCCTCAGTCAGACCGACATTTCCTAGTTTTAGATTTTGCCCTTTGGCTGGCAAATCAATTAATTTACTTTCATGTTGATATCCCATAAAGCCAATTTGCAAAATCGCTTTTTGGCGATAATCAATAAGTATGGTAAAAGCGCCATCTATATCGGCAACTGAAATACCTAATTGGGATGAATCTACTGGATGTAAAATTTTGACGTGTGCACCAATGAGTGCCTCACCTGAACTCGCGTCCACGGCTCTACCTGAAATCGTGATTTTGTCAGCGTCCTGAGCATACAACCCAGACAGTATTGTCCACGACAATACTATTGTTACTACCCTCTTAAAAAACATACCTACAATGAATGGAAAATAATTATTGCGAATATGCTCAAAAAAAGCATTTTATGCAAACGTTTTCAATCAACGGTAGATATTCATCAACCAACCAAATGTAGGTATTTTGAGAAATTTGTCACTTTTTTCAATTCACAGGGTGTAAGCTCATTTTAGAATACACACCGTTCTGCAAACTGGGTTTTGGGATTATATAAGCACATCGGTTTCCGGGTACAGTTTAATTTATAAATTGCGATGATACCTGCATAAACCAAAATAAACTTATATTTTTTTGCACTGGCTATTTTTGGCAATTATAAGTTTAAGTTCTTTGGATTCCTTCGAGCATCCCAAATCCGCACCACTTCGATGTACTTTTCCTGAATAATGTAGAATAATAAATAGTGGGTTACAATCTTTATTCGAATGTTTTTATAATCTGTTTTTTTACCAGATTCAGGATTTTTAGCGGTACTACTCAATTTCGTATCGAACAGTCTGTCAAGCTTTTGACTGTAGGTCTTTGATTTATTTCTGTTTATCCAATAGTCAAGGATATCTATTTTATCATGAATGGCTTTTAAGGACCACCTTATCTCTTTTTCATCCATTCAACTACCATATTTCTGGCTTCTTCATTTGAATAAGTGCGTCCTTCCTCAATGTCTTTCAATCCCTCCTTTATAGCGGACTTTTGTTCATCATTTAGTTGTACAATTTCACCACCCAAGTCTATTTCTAAGTCAATAACTTCCAATAAGCCTTCTAATATTGACTCATCTTCAATCCTTTGAATTTTCTCTATGATCTTTTCCTTCGTTTTCATATTCTAAATATACGAAATTTCTTATTTTTTGGCTTATGCACAACATAACAAAACATTGAACACTAAAATCAAATCGTACTATGTAAGGCTAAACATAAAAAAACTAATGATAAATCAATGCTAAAGCTTATTTCAATATGTTCAAAAAATGAATAGCCACTAATGATCAAGTAGTATAAACCGAATTGAACATCACATAGTCGGTTGTAAGATCTGAGCCCCAGCCAATGGATTGCGCATCGCCCTGATGCACTTCTAAATGTACATGAAGGTGCGAATCACGCAAAATTCTCTTCATGCCTACTCTGTCAAACTCAGTTGGTTTCCCGGCTTCAAGTACCTGTATCATTTGCTTTGAATCGCCAAGATATAAGTCGGCCTTTTCGTATTCAAATGGAACACCAGCATTACCAGCAGCACATACAATTCGACCCCAGTTAGGATCTCGTCCATACATAGCAGTTTTTACGAGTGATGAACCAGAAATTTGACGAACCAGCGCTCGTGCATCAGCTTCAGTGGCAGTTCCGGTTACTTTGTACTCAATAAACTTCGAGGCGCCTTCACCATCTGCCACTATGAGCTTAGCCAAATGAATCATCATTTCTTCCAGTTTTTGATAAAAAACCGGATAGTTAGCATGTTGTTCACTGTCGATAAAAGCATTACCAGCCAAACCATTGGCAAGCACAGCTACCATGTCGTTGGTAGAAGTATCACCATCAACAGTGATCATGTTAAATGAGCGATCGGCAGCTTTTTTAACACTTTCCTGCAACAACGTACTGTCGATATAAGCATCTGTTACGATAAAGGCCAACATCGTAGCCATATTCGGATGGATCATACCGGAGCCTTTGGCAATACCTGCCATGTGAATATGCGAGTCATCAAGATCAAATTCAATAAAGCCTTCCTTGGCAAATGTGTCCGTTGTGAGAATGGCGTTGGCAGCAAATGAGCCGGCTCTGGAATCTGATGAAAGCTTAGGTACAATATCGATGATGCCATCAACTACCAATTGGGTAGGGAAAGGCTCGCCAATAATGCCCGTGGAGGCTATAAGAATCATTGAAGGATCGATTCCAAGCGATTCGGAGGCTGTATCAACCATAGCTTGTGCGCCTTGCCGACCTTGCTCGCCCGTACATGCATTGGCATTGCCGGCGTTGATTACTATAGCTTGCAACTGACCGTCTTTTACATGTTCGCGCGATATTTTAATGGGTTCGGCCACAACCTTGTTTTGGGTAAATACCGCTGCCGCATTGGCGGGTACTTCCGAAAATATCATGGCAAGGTCTCTTCGCATTGACTTAACACCGGAGTGCGATCCCCAGCATTTAAAGCCTTTTACATTGGTTATATTTTTTATCATGTTGTATTAAGGTCTTAATGGTATATGATTTAATCCACTGGTTTCGTGTAATCCGAGCATCAGGTTCATATTTTGTACAGCTTGTCCTGCAGCACCTTTTACCAGGTTGTCAATGGCAGCAATTACCACAATCAAACCGGTACGTTCGTCAAATGTCGAATAAATATTGCAAAAGTTCGATCCCCGCACATCTTTTACTTGTGGCGGCGATTCACAAATATGTACGAATGGTGCACTTAAATAGGCCTCAAAAAAAACTTTGTGCAACATCTCATCACTTATTTTCTGACTTGGTTGTAAATATATGGTAGACAATATCCCTCTGTCAATAGGAAGTAAGTGTGGAGTAAATTGCACTATTACATCGCTATCAGCTGCTTTTGATAGTTGCTCCTGTATTTCTATAGTATGTCGGTGGTTTTTGAGACCATAAGCTCTGAAGTTGTCATGGACATTTGAAAAATGGGATACTTCACCTGGCTTTACGCCAGCGCCAGTTACACCAGACTTGGCATCTATGATCACTGGACTGTGTTTTACCAATCCGCGTTGCAATAGGGGGCTTATAGCCAATATGGCACTTGTGGGATAGCAGCCCGGATTGGCCACCAGTGATGCATTGCGAATTTCATTAGAGTAGAGCTCTGGCAAACCAAAAACAGCTTCTGCAATGCCTTCTTCGTAGCTGTGTTTTTTATGATACCATTCCGCATAAACTTCTGGAGTGCTTAACCTAAAATCTCCGGAGAGGTCGACCACTTTTACATTTTTCTTGCGCAACTGAGCTGCAAACTCCATAGAGACACCATGAGGGAGTGCCAGAAAAACCAGATCCGTTTCTGTTGTGTTTAATTCACTGATTTGAATTAAAGGCATATCGCAAATACCCATAAATTGAGGATGAATGCTGCTAAAAGCCTCACCGGCACGACTTTCTGATGTAATGGCAATAATGTCAACATCAGGATGGTTATGTAGTATTCTCACGAGCTCAGAACCTGTGTATCCTGTGGCACCGGCTATGGCTATTTTTTTCTTACTCATAAGGTTAAATTTTTGATTCTGGAGGTTTGGGCAAGCCAGGCATTACAAATAGATTCTTGTTCCACCGGCTACGTTTTCATTAAGATATTGATCAAATGCCAGAGGCTTGGTGCCATTGATGATTCTTACCATGGCCGCACCTCCACGCAAGGCATCGAGGCAAGAATCAATTTTCGGCATCATGCCACCCTGAATAACGGTGCCCTTCAAAGCCTCCAATTCTTCGGCACGTATTTTTTCTATCAATGAGCTCGAATCATTTTTGTTTTGCAAAAGACCATCTACATCTGTCAATACCCAGTAGGCATCGGCTTTAACTGCTCCGGCAAGATGACCGGCAAACATATCGGCATTCACATTGTAATCCTGGCCATCTACACCACCTGCTATGCTGGCCACTATGGGCATAAAACGATTTTCAAGTAACAAATCGATTAGTTTGGTATCTATAGATGTCACATCACCAACACTACCCAGGTCAATGGTCAAGCCATTTTTCACATAACTTCGTTTGTTGGCTGTAACAAATCGACCATCTTTACCAGACAGCCCAACGGCTCTTACCCCGTTGCCATTTGCCAGTCGAACCAAGTCACTGTTTACTTCCCCTTTGAGGGTCATTTCAATATATCTCAGCGAGGCTGGGTCTGTTTTGCGATGCCCATCGATAAATTCGGATTGAATCCCGGCCAGTTCCAGCATGGTGTTGATAAAAGGCCCACCACCATGTACAATTATAACGCGGTGTCCTTGATGTTGTATTTCACATATAGCTTTGATAACAGCATTTTTGAGATCAGGGCTGGTCATGGCATTACCGCCATACTTTATCACCAGCGTTTTCATTTGGGAGAATTCCATTGAAATTTGAGGAGCAATTGAGCGTCGGATAGCCGACCCGGTTAATTATTTTCAAGTGCAAAATTCGGCATTTTATAACTCTATTCCAAAGAGAAATCACAATTACTAGCAAAAGAAGGTCAAAAAAAGGTATAAAAAGGAGCTTGTCATTTACGGGGTAAATATCAGAAATACAGCATTTTGCAAGCACAATTGAGCTGATGCATTCTTTGGCTATTTTCGTAGTTGATATTGGAAGTAATTCATGATTTTCAAAGTAGAAATAATTTTGATAGGCTAGAAAAATGCTTGAAGAAAAAATAATTAGTATTTGTAAAATGAGATTCAATGTATACATTTGCATCCCCAATGTGAAGCAGGCCCGGATGGCGGAACTGGTAGACGCGTTGGTCTCAAAAACCAATGATCGCAAGGTCGTGCCGGTTCGATTCCGGCTCCGGGTACGAAATGAAGCACCTTTTAGTGGGTGCTTTTTTCATTTAAATCCTTTTAGACCATAAAAACTACCCGAAAGCAGGTTAATGTTAGAACAAATTTATCTCTGGATATTAGCATAAATAAAAGCAATTATTTTCCGCATTTCCTTTATTACACTTGCCACTAATTCGATTTGACCAAATTCCCTACTCAAATTCCGGGAAACCCCAAAAACTGTATCAAATTTGAATTTTTACAAAAATGGAGGTATGTTTATATGCAGACTTATGCTGTCTTATCCTATTGGCAATGAAGTGAATAAATAAACTTGCTATGTATTGTAAAATATTTTTTCTTCTTGCTTCTACCAATATTCCAGCCAATGGAAACGACCTCCAGCCTTCATGCAGGGCACAGGAAAAGTTTTCTTTAAAATTCAAGGAAAAACTATATAGCCAGAAAATATGCTAATCGCTACAGTTATTATTTTCATCCTGCTGATTATAACCCTTGTTTTTATCCTTTATAAATACATGAAAAACAAGGACAAACTGGCAAAAATAAAAGTGGAGAAACAAACCTTAGAAAGAGAGAGACAAGTTATAAAGGCACTCATGGAAGGCGAAGAAAAAGAGCGACATCGAGTTTCCCGCGAACTGCATGATGTGGTAAATGGAAATCTCGCTGCTATGAAATTAAACCTTAACCTTGCTAATAATAACAACTACGACGAGTTGCTGGATCAAACGATGAATGAGGTTCGCAGTCTCTCGCATAACCTTATGCCTGATGTAGTAAAGAAATTTGGATTGAATGTAGCACTTGATCAGTATTTTGCCGGCTTTTCCGATGCCTACGGATGGCATGTCGACTTCCAATTTATAGGTGAAGCTTCGCTTTTGACAGATGAAGCTTCCTTGCATGTTTACCGGATTATTCAGGAGCTGATCAACAACAGCATTAAGCACGCTGGAGCCAATGAATTGCTTGTTCAACTGATTGTAAATGAAGGAAAACTGAGCATCACGGTGGAAGACAACGGCAAAGGCTTTGATATTGTCAAGGCGAAAAGTACTTATGACAACGGGTTAGGAATGGGGCTAAACAATTTAGAAAATCGAGTAAATTATCTCAATGGGAGCTTTGACATACAATCTTCTTCTGAGA